>DATMOO010000362.1:0-20257 GCA_035568275.1 Candidatus Sulfotelmatobacter sp. | reverse complement strand
CGTGGAAGCATGTACCGTCACAGCCCCTTGATGCGATCACTGCTTTCGCAGTCCCGAACCCCAACTGAACCTCGCAGATCCGTCGGTTTTTTCAGGTCCGGTCGCCTTGCGGGTCGCCCCGCCCGGCTAATCACTCAGTCTACTTCGGGCCAGCTCATTTTATTGTGCCAACCCTTTCGACCGTCGACGTAGGCAAAGTTACCAGAGTAACTAGAAAAGTCAACGCAAACTATTGGTGCAATAGCGACGATTCGAGCTGTGCATAATCGAAAATGCAAATGGTTGTAATGGAAAAACTTAGTCCGAGGCGATTTCGTCTGGTACGCCTTTTGCACAGAAGGATTCACAGTGAAAAGATTAACTGCAAAACGCTGAAAGGGAACCAAATAATAGTCTTGACGGTGAGGATTGATGAGGGCACAGTGCAGAGTAGACTTGGAAAAATCGAAGTGACGTCAGAACTGGTGGCCTATGTGGACGGCGGATGCCTGGGAAATCCGGGTCCGGCGGGCATTGGCGTAGTAATCAGCGGTCAGGCGGAAGGTCCCGTCCGGATCGCGAAGTGGATCGGGCGCCAGGACAACAATGTTGCCGAGTACGCCGCTTTGATGGAAGCCCTGCAATATGCGGTGGAGCGGAAGGCCCACAAGCTCCACGTTTATTCCGATTCCGAAGTTGTGGTGCGGCAAATGACCGGAGAATATGTTTGCCGCAGTGCCCGCCTTTACTCCCTGCACTGGACCTGCCGCAAACTCGCACGCTCGCTGGCGTTCTCCATTTCCCACGTGCGACGAGAGGAAAACGCCGAGGCCAATGGGCTGGCACAGGCGGCGCTGCGGCGGAAGTAGGAAAGCAGCAATTAGCACTTAGCACTTGGCAGTCAGCCCTTTTCGTTCCGTTGAGACTTCTTGGCAGTCCAAGGTTTGGTATTTCTCTACGCTTTTAATGGGCTGAGTGCCGAATGCTGGGTGCTTAAGCCTCTCTTGACACTTTTGGCTTAATACCTCTGCCCTTAAGAAACCTTGACACGGTAGTTCCTGCGAGCGAGACTCCAGAGTTAGTATCCCTACAATTTATAGAATGAAGATGGACGGGCGGGCTTTGGTCCGCCGGAGAGCATTCCTGGAAGAGAACAGTCCAAGTCGTCGGCAGGGAGTGTCGGCAGCACTGGCGGCGCAGGCCGCTATGGCGGCGTCGGTGCGTTTTCCGGGCGAAGATGGAGGACGTTCGCTGGCCGAGATGGCACAAAGCGATCTCGATGCGGCGCTTCAGTTACTCGCCGATCGCGCGCAATACATCACGGGCGCGAGCGGAGCCGCGATTGCACTGCGGCGGGATGGACGCCATGACATGTTGTGCCGCGCCAGTTCGGGGACGAATGCGCCGGAGTTGGGCGCGCTGCTCTCCACCGAGTTCGGGCTCTCGGGCGAGAGTGTGCGGACGCGCCAGCTTCTGCGTTGCGACGACGCGGAGCGCGACGCGCGCGTGAATCGCGAGGTATGCCGGCAGATGGGAATTGCATCGGTGCTGGTCATGCCGGTTGTGAACGATGATCAGGTTCTTGGAGTCTTCGAACTTTTTTCCGGGAAAGCGCATGCGTTCGGGGAGCGGGACCTCTCGGCGGTACAGCGGCTGAGCGAGATGGTGGAGACGGCGGTCCGGCTGGCGCATGCTGTCGAAATCCTGCCGCAGCAGTTGAGTGAGCGCGAGAGTTCGATAGCGGAAGCGGTGCATCCGGAAGTTTTCGAAGGTCAGTTCCTGAGCGACCTCGTCGTGGAAGAGGTCCGACAATATCGGGAGGATCATGCTCCTGAGCTGACAGCAGCGGCTGCGCTGGAATCACCTTTAGTCGAAGCAGTTCCCGACTTGGCTGAGGCAACTCCGCATGCGGTTTTGCCGGAGCCTCAGGCGCAGACATCGCCAGTTCAGAGCGCGCCAATATCTTCCCCCAACCATGTTCCAGTCAGTGATGCTCCAGTCAGTGATGCTCCAGTCAGTCATGTTCCTGTGAGTCCTAGTCCGGCGAAGAAGCTTTTGTTCTGGTCGGCTGCGGATGAGGGTGAAGTGACGAAGGCCATCGACGCGGACCAGAGCCACGTGCCTCCGGTGCTGCGAGGGCTGCGGAAGTGCGAGGCTTGCGGGTTCCCGATTTCCGGCGGGCGGGTACTCTGCGTGGAGTGTGAAGAGAAAAAGTGGCGTGGACAGCTGCGGCCCCAAGCTCCGACTCGGAAGCTGCCGACTGGACCAGTTCAAGCTTCGAAATCTGCCGGAGGAGCGTTCTCGGCAGCCGCGGTATCGATGGCTAAAGCTCCTGAGGTCCCGATTCAACGAGCTGCCGATGCCGGGCCCAAAGTGCCGATGGTTCCAGCGGAGCCGGGTCCATTCCTGGTTGGCCGTGCTGAGACGCTGATAGCCGTTCCAGCCACAACCGGCGAGGGAGAGCCTGCGGAGACTCCGCAACTCATTCTGAGCGCTGGGCTTGAGCCTTCGCGGTCGTGGTTTTCAGCGAACAAATACATTGTTGTGGTGCTGCTGGTGATTGGCCTTGGAGCCGCCGCCTTCCTGCTACTCCGCTAGGGCAATCTTCCATTCGTCATACCTCGAGAAGAAGGTACTACACAGCTGCCGAAACCCTTGACAATACAGGCAACTCTGCTAGAGTGCGATGGAAGGTTCGAAACCATCGACCAGAGTGCGGGTGCCATGACCATGAAAAACGTGTACGAGGTATTACGGCAGAAAGAGATGGAGTTAACTCGGTTGGAGAAAGAAGTGGAGGCACTGCGGCTGGTGGCTCCCCTGCTATCGGAGGAAAAGGAAAGCATGTCTGAGATGGGGAAGCCGGCTCTGGCCACCGCGGTAAATGGGCCACAGACCGCGCGGATTCCGGTTCCAACGAGCCCATCGATTCCGGCGCCGCAGCCTGTGCGTGCGGCGGGATGGGAAGATACGGCAAAGCGCTGGCCGTAAGCCACATCGATCTTCGTTTCAAGCACTTGATCAGCCCGGGACGCGTCCCGGGCTGACGTGTTTCTGGAGTAC
The DNA here is from genome assembly GCA_035568275.1 of Candidatus Sulfotelmatobacter sp. Lineage (GTDB taxonomy): Bacteria > Acidobacteriota > Terriglobia > Terriglobales > Acidobacteriaceae > Sulfotelmatobacter. Next base: position 17,215 of record DATMOO010000362.1, on the reverse strand, counting down.
CGCCGTCTTGGAATTCGGGGGTACAATTGTGCGGTTTTGGGGCCAAGGCTGCGGGCGACTTGGTCTGGTAGGGCGATTCGAAATCCACCTGGATCCGATGAGGAGGGTGTATGCCGGGGTTTTGCGTGAGTTGTGGCACGCCTTTGACCGGGCCATTTTGCAATAACTGCGGAGCTCGATCGCTTCCGCCAGGAAGTCCGGTGCAGGCAACGCTGGCCTCGACGCCAGCGCAATCTCAGGCGGGCTATCAGCCGGTGGTTGTGCCGGGCACTCCCTCGCAGCCCGTGCCGCCCATGCCGGCCCAGGGGTACCAGCCGGTGCAGGCGTCTGTTACGGTGGCGCCGAAGAGCTCTGGACTCGGTAAGGTGTTGCTGTGGGTCGGCGGAGTCTTTCTGGTGCTGTTCATGATGGTGGCGGGAGCGGCCATCTACGGTGCGTATTGGGTGAAGCACAAGGTGTCAACCTATGCATCGGCGATCAGCGGCGGATCGAGCGATAACGTGAAGGTGGTGGCTTCCGGGGATAGCTGCCGAATGCTGTCAACCGCGGAGTTGCAAAAAATCCTCGGAGTCAAGATCGAGAAGAGCGCGGAGATCGTCGACGACAATCAACCCGGCTGCGCGTATTACACCGACTCGCAATCTGTCAGCCAGTTGCAGCGGATGGCCATGGCCCAGGCCAAGAAGCAGACCGACGAAGTGAACCAGAGGCCGGGACCGAAGCCTGACAACCTTCCTGCATTGATGAAGAACGCGAATGATCTGGAAGGGATCGTCAAGACGTTGGGAATGACCCAGCCGCCGGCGGACGGCCGGGTCTTTTCGTTCACGTTGGAGCGCGGGGTGAGTGCGGATGCCTGGTCAGGAATGCGGCTGACGGAAGCGGCGGTCCCGGGCTTCGAGGAGGTTCCGGGAGTCGGAGATCACGCGATGATTGGAGCCTTTGGCCACGCGTTCTACGTACAGAAGGGGGACGCGGTCATCACGATGTCGACGATGTTTGTTCCGGATGCGCGCATGAGGGGATCCCAGATTGGGAAGACGATTTTGGGGAAGCTGTGATGACGGCAAATATGTCAGGAGGGGTTTCTGGGCTTATTGGATAAGCTTCTTTCGAGTAAGCCTTTCGCAGCGCGAGTTTGCCGAGATCGTACGTCGGGCGTTCGAAGAATCCGGATCGCCAGGTCTGGAATATCGCGAAGCGGAATTTGCCCTGAAGTTCCCCGGCCGGGACGCAAGCGTCTTTCTGCATAATTCCTACGCCAATTTTTGCTCCTCTCCACTCAGTGCAAGGAGCGAGGTTGTGTCGAGGCTGGTCGCAGGATTCACCGCGACCCCCGACATTCATGGAGATTTCGCAGCTGCGCGATCCCACCTGATGCCTGCGGTCCGCGACGCTGCGTACGAGAGCTTGAGTCAGCTTCTGAGCGGCAAGGAAGAGCTGGATCCCGGAAAGAAATGGCAATACCGGCCGCTTGTGGACGACTTGATCGTCGGCCTTGTCTACGACACCGAGCACACGATTACTACGGTGAACCATAACAAGCTCAACCAGTGGGAGACCGGACTGGACGACGCGCTGAAGATTGCGAAGGAGAACCTGTGGGAGAGGGCCGACCCGCAGCGGTTCACCGGGAAGGGAGGCATGTACTGGGGCGAATGGGGTGATTCCTACGATAGTTTGAGGATGCTGCTGACAGAATTCATCTATCGTCTCGATGTCGACGGTGATCCAGTGGCGTACATTCCCAATCGCGATGCGCTGATGGTTACCGGAAAGCGGAATACGGCCGGGTTGCGGGTTATCCTGAATGCAGGCGTCGAGACTCATTTCAAGTCGGGGCACCCGCTCTCGCCGGATCTGTTTCTGCTGGAGAATGGCGTTTGGAAGACCTACATTCCGGAAGATCCGGCGCTGCAGGAAATTTGGCGTTCCACTCGGCGTAATCGCGACGCCGCTGACTACTCCCATCAAAAACAGCTGCTCGACAAATTGCAGGGATCGGACGGTGTTTTCGTCGCGAGCTTCATGATGTTCAAAAGCAAGGACGGAGTCGAGTTCAGCGCATGCGTATGGACCAAGGATGTTGACACCTCGATGCCTCGCACAGAATTCGTTGGCCTTGTGACTCAAGTCGAAAGCAAAGAGCGAGTGTTGGTGCGAGGGGACGATGTCATGTCGGTTGCCGGGAATCTTCTCGAGCCGGACCCGAGGCTGATTCCGCCGCGATATCGCGCTCGGCAATTTCCTTCCGACGAGCAGATGGCGCAGCTGCGGCGCGTGGCGAAGTGAAGTGATCGCGGAGCCGGTCGAGCAGAAATCAATTAATTAGTGTCTCGTGATCGGCGACGCACACCCACTTTCCATTTCTTCTAATCCAGGTATCGGTGAAGTGGCCATGGTGTTATTTAATCTGAATCGGTGTCGAAAATGTAGTGCGCACTTTTGGACGCCGCGGATGGCGCGAGACGCCGCCACCACAGCCGCCGAGGACTGCGGCGCTACGATCTGCCTCCCACGATTTCGTGAAGGGCGGCTAGGAGGCGGTCGACTTCGTCTGCGGTGTTGTAGTGAACCAGCCCGATGCGGAGGAAGCCGCCGGATTTTTCTACGTCGAGGTGCTCGGTGAGATTCAACGCGTAGTAGTTGCCGTCCCAGGTGAAAAATCCGCGGTCGCCTAGTTTGGTCGCGAGTTCCAGGGGAGTGTGACCTTGGATGCGGACGGCGAACGTGGTGCAGCGGTCGCTGAAGCGGGCGGGATCGGTGATGCCGTAGATTTTCAGGCCGGGGATTGTCTTCAGGCCGCTCATCATTTTTTCCACAAGCGCGCGTTCGTGCTCGTGGATGGCGGCGTAGGCGGCTTCGATGGCTGCTCGGCGGTCGGATGAAACCTGTCGAGCTTTGCTCGACGGACGGTCGAGGCGGCCGTCCCCAGATGATTCTGCAACAAGGCGGCCGTCCCTACTTGCTTCCGCAGCTCGGCGGCCGAGGTCGGCAATGTAGTCCACGCAGGCTTCGATTCCGGCGATGCATTCGTGGTTCAGCGTGCCCCATTCCCAGCAGTTTGGGATCGCATTGGTGTTCGGGCGGACCTTGTAAGGACGAAGGCGCTTGAGATGCTCACGCTTGCCGTAGAGCACGCCCATGTGCGGGCCGAAGAACTTGTAGGTGGAGCAGGCGAGGAAATCGCAATCGAGCGCGGCAACGTCGATCAAGCCGTGAGGTCCGTAGTGGACGGCGTCGATGTAGCAGAGCGCGCCCACGGCGTGCGCACGTTTCGTGATCACGCGGACGGGATTGATGGTGCCGACCGCGTTCGAGGCATAGCCCACCGCGACCAGCCTGGTGTTGGGATTGATCTTCGAGGTGAGGTCGGACATGTCGAGCGTGCAATCGTCATCGTGGATCTCGGCCCATCGGACGGTGACGCCGCGATCTTCCGCCATCGCGAGCCAGGGAGAGACGTTGGCGTCGTGATCGAGGCGCGTGACAAGGATCTCGTCTCCAGGCTTCAGCTCGCGACCGATTGCGCGGGAGATGGCGAAGGTCAGGCTTGTCATGTTGGGACCGAAGACGACTTCGTCAGCGCCGCAATGGAGGAAGTCGGCCATGGCGGCGCGAGCGCGCGCGATCATCGCGTCGGTGTTGCGACTGGTGGAGTAGGCTCCGCCGGTGTTGGCGTTGTCGTGGCTGAGGTAGGCGGAGATGGCGTCGATCACGCGCTGCGGGACCTGGGTTCCTCCGGGGCCGTCGAGGAAGGCCGCGGGGTGGCCGTTCACGGTCTGAGAAAGCGAAGGAAATTGGGTGCGGATGTGGGTGAGGTCGAGGGCGGAAAGGGCAGTGGTTGCAGTCGGCATTGAATTATTTCTATCACGAGTGCTGTTGCACTGCGGTGCGAGGGCGGAGACGAGAGCCCGCCCGGCGCGATTATCTGCCGAGACAATTTCGGTTCGGTGCGGTGCCGCTAACAACCCAGCCGTCGGACTCAGGGGATCACTGAGCTGGGTCATTGTTGACCAGGATAAGGAAGCAACTACGTGCGGCACGTTTTTCGCAGTGCTCCAATGCCTTTTGCTTGGCGCTATCAAGCGAGGCCTGGCTATGTTGATAGGAGTACATTCCGGGCGCCATGGCGAAAGCTTTTTCGCCGGGGGCTTCGAAGTATCGCGAAAAGGCGCTCTTCAAAGTCTCAGATATGGTTGACTTGGTAAACACCCAGTGGTTCCGCTTGTACCAGGCGCCGTTTTCAAAAAGCTCGATCCGCACGTGCAGCACATTTAGAGTCTGCAACGTCAGATAGGTCACTCGGCGCCGATTCGAACTGTTGTACTCATAGGTCGGAGTACTTCCGGAAAAATCGAGCCGGTAATGGCCCACGTCACAATCCCCAGACGGGCAGTCGTACCAAAGGTGAACGTTCATGCCCTGTGCATCGCGAACGATCTCGAATCTCCTGATGCTGTCCGAGCGCGGCATCAGGTTGGTCCAGGTGCCGATGAGGCGTTCGTCGCCAACGGCGGCGGGCGTCGCAGGTAACTTCTCGCGGTCGGCGGAGGGGATTGTGGGGGCAAGATAGGGCTGGGTCTTCTTGGGAACGGATGCGTCAGCGGTGACCTTCGCTTTTGCAGGACCGCCGTCGTTGCGGGTGACCGGAGGTGTTGTTTTGGAGTCCATGGTCGCTACTGGTGCGGGAATCGTTTTGCTCGTCGAGTTAGTAGCGGATTCAGCGGGAGCGGCGGCGTGGAAAGCAGATTTGTCGCTTTGCTGATGCATCCACGCACCGCCGAGAATTAGAACTGATCCAAGCACTCCCGCTAGCACGCGGGAGTTCGTTCCGGCTTCGATGTTGCCGAAAATGCTTCCAATGAATCCACCGATCCGACCGAAAAGTCCGACCGCCAAGAAAATCACTCCAGCCAGAATCAGAATATTGGCGATGGGTGCGTCAGCAAGATGATCCACACTTCCCTCCGCGACACGTGCACCGTTCAGGGCCGAACGAGCGCCCAACCATGAATCGGCAGGGGAAGCCTTTGACCGGGGAAGTGTAACCCGAGGCTACGAAGGGTGCAAGGCATAGCCCTGTGGCCTAGCCCTGTGGCCCTACAAATTGATAATGCCGACGGCGCGGACAAAATCCGCCAGCAGGCCGTAGGCGGTCGCGTAGAGGCCAGGATTTTCTTCGGTGATCGCGAGGCCGGGGAATATGTCAGTCTCGAAGTAGATATAGGAAGACGTGTTGGCAATCTTTGCCATCGGTTGCGTGCTCAGGATCTTTTCTGGCTTCACGGTCGCTTCGATGCCGTTTTCGGTGCGGCGTGCGCGGCAGACGAGTTTGAAGGGCCATCCATCGCGCTTCGCGTTTCGGACGGCCTGCGGTGTCAGCTCGCGGATGCCTTCGCGCGCGATCTGATCGAGGCGGACGGGCGTATCCATCAGAACAGTGATCAGGGCGGCGGTTTTTACGGCGGCGTCCCAGCCGTCGATATCGTGGGTGGCATCAGTTTCGGCGACGCCGAGTTCCTGCGCTTTCTTTAGCGCTTCATCGAAACTCAGGCCTTGTTCCATCTGGCTGAGGATGACGTTTGTAGTCGAGTTCAGGATTCCGTGAAAGCCTTGCAAGTGGATCGCGGGGAGTTGGTCGAAGAGCGAGAAGATCGGGACGCCATCCATTACGGTTGATTCGAAGAGGAAGCGCTTGCCTTTGTTCGCAGCCAGGTCGCGGAGTTCGCGGTAGGCGTGGACGATGGGTCCTTTGTTGGCAGTGATGGCGTGGGCTCCGTGATGGAGGGCGGCACGGATGTGGTCGACGGCGGGCTGGCCGTTCTCGACGTTGAGAGAGGTGGCTTCGAAGAGGACGTCGGCTTGGGCATTTTTTAGCCAGAGGTTGACGCTTCCTGGTGAGATTTCGCGGGCAGGAGTGCCCGCGCCACACTTTTCGGGATCGATGCCGGCTGGATCGGCGATCCATCCTAAGCGGCGGGAGGCAATGCCGGTGACGCAGAACTTGATGCCGTAGCGGTCACGGAGTTCGGCGGAACAGTCGTCGAGCAAGCGGACTAGAGTCCGGTTGACGTTTCCGTAGCCTAGGAAGCAGAGGTTGTAGGAGCGAATAGCGCCTCACACGGGGCTAGAAGCCCCATCTTTTTCCGGCTGAACGCGACGCTAAAGCGCCGCTCTTCCACATCTTTATGCTGGTATAGAAGCGCTGATTTTATACGGTGCTGCATATCACGGAAGCGCCGTCCGTTGCCTGCTAACCGCGGCCCGATACTGCTGGGCCGCTGGACAGCCGAGGCGGCTGTCCCTACGTGGTTGTTGCTGACTCCAGTTATCCCATTACCGTGGTGTGTTCGGGTTTGATCTTGTAGAGGACGCGGACTTCGCCGGGCTGGCCGTAGGGGTATTTATCGACGCCAAGGTACTTCTTGGCCAGCTTATTGATGCTCTCGTCGGCACCGTCCTCGGTGATCTCGGTGACTCGGCCGCGGATTTCCAGGTAGCGATAAGGATTCTCGGGATCGACGACGGCGAGCGCGACACGCGGATCGCGGCGAACGTTCTTATCCTTCTGGCGGCCACGGGCCGAGTTGAAGATGACATGCTCGCCGTCGAAGTCGACCCAGACCGGAGTGACCTGGGGGCGGCCATCGGGCATGAGAGTGGCGAGGTTGGCAAAGGCCCGTTTCTGGAAGAGATCCTTGTATTTATCGGGAATGGCTTGCGGCATGAGGCCTCCACATAGAGATCGAGCAGCGGAGTGTGCTCAGCTGGATTATAACTGGACGGAGCGATGAGTGGGCTTCGGCTTCCTGCCTTGCGATACTTTGCTTAGAATCAAGTGCTCTGAGCCATGAAGATCTGTGGGTGTTCGCCGATCGTGGGGAAATCCAGCAATACCTCGTCACCAATCCATTGCGGAACGAGAATAGAAGGGAGCGGTTGATGATTGCATCTTCGATCCATCGTGGGCAATTCGATGTCCGTAACACAATCGCAGTTACACTCGCGATTCTCTTGCTGACGATTTCTCCTTCATGGGCGTGGGCGGCGAACGACGCGGCACAGAAGTATCCGCCGACCATTGTTTTCATGACGGATTTCGGAGTGCTCGACGATTCCGTTGCGATCTGCCGCGGTGTGATGTACGGAATCATGCCTGACGTGCGCATCGTGGATCTCACGCATCAGGTGACGCCGTTTTCGATCTTCGAAGGAGCTCGCTATCTATTTGGAGCGACGCCGTATTATCCCAGCGGAACGGTCTTCGTCGTGGTGGTCGACCCGGGAGTGGGTAGTTCGCGGAAGGCCGTCGTTGCCCATTCGAGGAAGGGACAGTACTTTGTATTGCCCGACAATGGCGTGATCACGCTGGTGGAGCAGCGCGACGGGATTGACGCGGTTCGCGAAATTACCAACACCGAGTGGATGATCGGCAGCAAGCTATCGTCGACGTTTCATGGACGCGACATTTTTTCGCCAGTGGGAGCGCACTTGGCACGTGGCGACGATTGGAACAAGGTTGGTCCGGCGATGCCGGTGAAAGATCTTGTGCGGCTTGATCTGAAAGTCGCGACGATCGATGATCACGGATTGAAGGCTTCTGTGATTGCTACGGATGGACCATTCGGAAATCTTGTGACCAACGTGGATGGGGGCGATTTTCTGAAGCTCGGCTACAAGCATGGGCAGGAAGTTCCGGTGAAGGTCGGCGACAAAGAGTTGAAGATGAAATTCGTGAAGACGTTCAGCGATGTTCCGGTGGGGAATCCGTTGCTATACGTCGATTCGCGCGGGCATCTGGGGCTGGCGCTCAATCAGAGGAGTTTTGCTGAGACGTATGGGATTAGGCCGCCTGCCGCGCTGGTGATTCCGCGGGCGGGGCAGTGACGGTTAGCGATGTTTAGGCAAAAATCAACTAAGCGCCGCTCGGCTTCGCCTTTGCGGGACAGCCGAGGCGGCTGTCGCTACCTGAACCAATTAACTTCCGACTTCGCGTGCGATTCGCGGCAAGACGGCTTTGAGGAGTGACTCGAACGTGGACTTCACTCGCTCGCCGGTTTCCATTACTTCTGCGTGGGAGAGCGGCTGGTCCAGGATTCCTGCGGCCATGTTTGTGACGCAGGAAATTGCCAGGACGTTGAGTCCCATGTGACGCGCGGCGATTACTTCCGCGGCCGTTGACATTCCTACCAGGTCGGCGCCGATGCGGCGGAGATATTCGATCTCCGCGGGCGTCTCATAACTGGGTCCGAGGAGTGCGGCGTAGACGCCTTCGTGCAGAGGGATGCCCAGCTTGCTGGCTTCTTCGCGCGCGGCCTGCCGATATTCTCTGCGATAGGCATGGGTCATGTCGGGGAAACGGACGCCGAAGCGGTCGTCGTTGGGGCCGACCAGAGGATTGGTTCCCTGCAAGTTGACGTGATCGCGGATGAGCACCAGAGCGCCTTGCGAAAAGCCGAGATTGATTCCCCCGGCGGCGTTGGTAAGGATCACGGCTGTGATTCCCATGCGGGCGAAAACGCGGATCGGGAACGCGACTTGCGCTGCGGAGTATCCCTCGTAGAAGTGAACGCGGCCTTGCATCGCGGCGACTGCGACTTCGTCGGCTTTACCGATGACGAGGCGACCGGCGTGGCCGATGGCGGTGGATTGCGGGAAGGAAGGAATTTCAGAGTAGGGGACGCAGGTGGCGTCGGCGAGTGAGTCGGCGAAGGCGCCGAGGCCAGAGCCAAGGACGAGGCCGATCTTGGGACGGAGTGGGGTGCGGTTCAGGATTAATTGTGCGGCAGCGTCGGCTTGGGTGAATGGGTCGGTCATTGAAGATGTTTGAGCTCTGTCTTCGCCTCGGAGTGCGCGGGCGAGACCGCCGGCGCTACATCACAGGTCGCCGTCGACGAGGTGGCGGCCGTGGCCGTTGCGATCCAGCCAATCATACAGAAATGTCTGGTAGAGGTAGGAGGCGACGATCTCCTCGCCGAGTTCGTGCGTGTCGGTGCAGATAAACGGGAGGCGAAGGCCGGTGAGCACGGCGATCAGCGATTGGGTGATGCGGTTGGGATTGGCGGCGCGGTAGGGATATTCGGATTTAATCTCTGACAAAGACGACGTGACCACGAGCAGGCTGTGTGGGCGTTCGGCCATGCGGCGGAGCCGGTTGACGAAGACTGTGCGGTTCGTCGTGAATGAGCAGATCAGGTCGGCGAGATCTTTGCGTTCTACGACGCAAGAGTCTTCCATGCCTTTGATGGAGTAGTCACCGAGGGGCAGGGCGCGGTGTTCGATCTTGGCGAACCATCCGCGGAAGCGGCGGAAGGAGAGCGGATTTTGCTCGCGCGTGTCGACGATGGCAACCGGGAGAGGCGTACGGAGTTGGCTGCCCCCGCGCTCGGCGATGACGGGCAGCGGCGGGTGCTGGACCGGGAGGTTCAGCGTGGTCCAGGCGAGTGGGGACGGGATCAGAGTGCGTTTGCGGGGCACGGGTCACGCAGGGGCTAAAGCCCACATTCTTTCGAGCGCTAACGCGGCGCTAAACGGCCGCTCTTCCACCTTCGAACCTGGAAGCGACGACGAATGCCGCTTGTCCATCTAGTACTTCTTCTCGAACTCGGCGAAGGCGGCTTCTAACTTCCACTGCTCGCTTGCCCGTTCGTTTGCTACGAGGAAGATTGCGCATGCGCCGGACGGTTTTCTATCAGCTATATCGGATGCGCAGGGGGTGACCGGACGGAACGTACTCTTGGTCTCGGCCCACAAGCTTTGTCCCGGGAGAAAACTGTGCTCGACACTCTGGCGCGTCATACGCTTCAACACAGTATAGGACAGATGGTAGGACTCGACGGCGCGCAGATATTCGTGCGTCATGTCGGAGCGGGCGACGCCCTCATCGTCGGTGGAAATCGCGACGGGAACTCCGTACCGCATGTAGATCGGAAGGGGATGGTCGTCGCCGCTGACGCCGAGTATCTGGTCGTTCGACGTCAGATTGATCTCGACGAGCACGTTGCGGGCGGCCATCTCTTTCATCAGGCCCACGGGATCTTTCTCGAGCATGACATCGACACCGTGGCCGATTCGCTGGGCGTGGCCGCGCTCGACCGAGGCGCGGATGTGGAACGAAAGATCCTCGGGTTTCACCAGTCCCATGGCGATTTCGCCCGCGTGCAGCGTGATGTGGATTTTCGGATAGATGCCATGCAGATAATCCAGCATAGCCATGTGCTGGTTGAAGTCATGGATGGGAACGTACCAATCCTCCGGCATGACGAGGTTGAGGCCAACGCAGTGAGGATCGGACGAGGCCAATTCGAATCCTAGAACGATCTGAGAGAACACGGCTTCGGGCGGAAGTCCGCGCAGGACCTGGTAGAGATAGCGGACGGTGAGGTTGCACCCAGGTTCGGCTTCCGGGGATCCGCATTTCAGTTCGGTACGCGCTTTCGCTTCGTCTTCGGCGAGACTCTTGCTGGTCGCGGCGGCGATCTCCTTCAATCCTCCAGACAAAAGCTTCTCACGCATTTTTCCGAAATCATCGTCCCATCCCAGTTTCAGGCCGAGTTGGGCCGCGGCGCGGCCGTCGCCGGTGTGCATGAACTCGATGTATTGCACGTGCTCTTTGGCGGCCCGGTTGATCACTGAAGCAATCGCTTCGGGCACATGGTTGTGCGAAGTAAGGCCGAATTTGTCGAAGGTGGCAAAAAAGTGGTCGTGGCCCGATTCCTCCCCGGCGCGCCAATTGCGCATGGACCAAGCATCGATGATCTGGTTATAGAGAATGTGGTCGTCGTAGGCGCAGCGAATGGCGGGCTTGGGCGTGTAGCGTTCGCAATCATCGCAGGGCGGGGCCAGCAGGCGGGAAGTGGTGCGATCGATGCAATAGTTGTCGGAGGCGGCGAAGTCGATGAGATCCTCGGCGTACAAAGCGCCATCGAGATGGTTGTGGAGGTCTCCGCCTTTTGGCATATCGTGCAAGAACGCTAGCAGCAACGATGGCTGGTTGCGGATGGAGTCGAGATAGCGGGCGGTCTTCTGCTCGGGAGTCTGGGCGCGAACCAGCAGCGAAAGAGCCAGGACGGGAAACAGACGACTGACGAACTGGCGCATCGGTTAAGCACCTCGGGGAAGGGGCATTGTAATTGACTGAGTGCTGGGCAACCAACGTCAAAGGCTTCACCACAGAGGGCACAGAGAGGCATAGAGGAACTCCTCCGTGACCTCTGTGTCCCCTGTGGTGAAGCCTTTCCGCTGTCTGCTACATTGATCCGCTATGACATTTGCAAAAATCACTCGTGGGTTCGCCAGCGACAATAATGCCGGAGTTCATCCGGAAGTTTTGGAAGCCATCGCGCGGGCGAACCAGGGACACGTGGTGGCCTACGGAGACGACCCTTACACGCGGGCGGCAGTTGCGAAGTTCCAGGAGCATTTCGGCGACGACATCGATGTGTTCTTTACGTTCAATGGTACCGGCGCGAACGTGCTGGGGCTGCAGGCGTTGAACCGTTCTTACCATGCCGTTCTGTGTAGCGACTACGCACACATCTATACCGACGAGTGTGGAGCGCCGGAGAAACACACCGGATGCAAGCTGATTCCGCTGCCGCATCGCGATGGGAAGATCACGCTGGAGTCTGTGCGGCACGCGTATCACGGGATCGGGGATCAGCATCACGTGCAGGCGCGGGTCATCTCGATTACGCAGGCTTCGGAAATGGGCACGGTGTACCAACCCGAAGAGGTTCAGGCACTGGCGCGGTTCGCGCACGAGCGGGGGATGTTCCTGCATATGGACGGGGCCCGCATCGCGAATGCGGCGGTGAGCCTCGGGCAAACGTTAGGGCAGGCCACGCGCGACCTGGGTGTGGATGTGCTTTCGTTTGGCGGCACCAAGAACGGCATCATAGGCGGCGAGGCGGTGGTGTTTTTCAACCGCCCGTTCAGTGCTGATTTTCTTTATCTGCGCAAGCAGGGGATGCAACTCGCGTCGAAGATGCGGTTTATCGCCGCGCAGTTTGAGGCGCTGTTGACGAACGACCTGTGGAAACGCAGTGCCGAACATGCTAACCGCATGGCACAGGTACTCGAAGCCGAGGTTAGAAAGATTCCTCAGGTGCGCGTCGTCTGGAAGGTAGAGTGCAACGGCGTGTTCGCGCAGATCCCGAAACACGCGATTGAGAAGATCAAGGAGAAATACTTCTTCTATCCGTGGATCGAGGAGGACGGCATCGTGCGGTGGATGTGCTCGTTTGATACGACCGAAGAGGATGTGAACGAGTTCGTGAAGTACGTGGCGGAGGCGGTACGCTGAGGCACCAAAATCTTTCACCACAAAGGGCACGAAGGTTCACGAAGGAAATCGAGTGCGCCGGACCTCGTGGGCTATTGCATTTTATGCGGGCATTGACTACATTGGCCCCATTCCACCCGCAGTGCGCGTGCCCGGCGCTCGGTCCCAGGAGCTAGCATGATCCGGAAGTTGCTCGTCATTGTCGTCCTTATCGCACTTGCCACGGTTTTGGTCAGTCTTTCCAGTTGTGGGCGTGATCAGCAGTTGGAGTCCATTTCGGTTCAACCAGCATCGGAAACCTTTGGGGCGTCGAATATCCCAGTCATCTTTAACGCCGGCTCGCAGGTGCAGCTCAGGGCTCTGGGGAACTACATTCATCCACCGGTCACCAAGGACATAACCAGCAAGGTGACGTGGAATTCCAACACTCCGCAAATGATGACGGTCGACTCCTCCGGGCTTCTGACAGTAACCGGCCTCGCTTGTGGAGCGACGCTGGTTTCAGCCACGGTGAACACTAATTCGAGCGACGGCGGGATCTCGTCATCGGGTGCCATTGTCACCGGTTATATGACCGGGAACGTGGTTTGCTTCACAAGTTCCGGCGGCGGCGGCGGAGGCAATCCCGCCTTGACGTTGACATTTCAGGGCCTCGGTTCGGGAGCGGTCTCGAGCAGCCCGCTGGGGCTGAGTTGTTCCAGTCCAGGCCCTTGTGTGACGCAGTCTTTCCCCGTCAGTACGAAGGTCACCCTAACAGCCACACCCGCGGGTACCTCTTCATTTGGAAGCTGGTCGGGATGCGATTCGGCGGGCACGATCAATCCATGCATGCTGAATCTGACCGCAAATCGAAACGTAACCGTCAGCTTTAACTAGGCGCGACAGGATCACTCAGAGTCATTCAGCAGTTTGCTCAACGTCGGCTTGTGTCTCTCCGGTTTCTTCTTCTTCTCGACAACAATCTTCCCTGCCGGTGGCGCGCCGACGCGCTCGCGGGCAAGCTCCTTCACTGCGGTCACGGCGCGGAAGCGTTTGAGTTTCTTCTTTCTTGTCACGTTGAGCCCTGTCGTGCCTGAGACAGTTGGAATTCTAGCTGATGCAGGAAGGGCCTGAACCACAGAGGTCACGGAGGCACACGGAGGAATGCGCTCGCTCAAGTGTGCAATAATTCATGTTTGACCGAGCGCCGCTGAGCTGGTGCTCCTACAACTATGGAAGAGCGCGATTTTTTTGATGAGCGTCAGGAAAAGAAACCGGCTTCGCTGAATTGCCCGCATTGTCACCAGGCGGCGGAGTATGAAGTGACCTGGGTGGTACGCACCAAAAAGCGCCAGCTTGGGGGAAGAGCCGATGAACGCGACCGCGCCCGCTTCGCGAAATTCCGTTCCTACATGGTGCGGAAGGATGACATGATGGCCTGCAAGAATATGCGCTGCCGCAAGCGGTTTGAGATTTCCGGGCAGTCGACTGTCATCATGGAATAGGCCATTTCGACTAGAATCTCGTTGCCAACGAACGATTTTTCTCAAAAAAAATCTGAAGTATTGCATTGTCCGCAGACTCGGGGGCTAAACGCCCCCGCCACAGCCGGCGGGACCCATTCGAGTTCGCTCAGGGCAAGCGCCGGCGCTACCGCGGAGCCGTCTTTTATTTTGTCCGGTTGGGTTCGTGGCAGAGGATCCCAGGCAGGCCTTCCAATCCGGATGACATGGCTTCGCGCTGGGCGAAGGTGATCAACTCCTGCTCAGCTTCGTCGGCCAGGGTATGGCGCTCGTACGCGGCAAGGAGCTCGTCTACGCGATGGCGCGCACGCTGCAGAATGTCGGGAGTGATTCCGTCCGGAGATGGAAGCCCGCGGTCGATGACTGCTGAGGGAAAGTGCTGCTCTTTGCGGAAGAGTGTGCGCGTTTCTTTTAGCTTTAAGCAGTCGCCTTGCAGCCCTGTCTGCGCGAACATGTCGACTGCCAGGGAAACGCCGCTGGGCTGAATGCCTTCGATCGGGCGCTGCGCCGAGGCGATAGCTTCGGTATCGATGACGAGCTTCTCGATGCTGTGGCACGCGAGGAAATCCAGCATGCCGGCGCCGGAGATCATGTTGATGCCGGCTAGCGCTCCGAGCACAGCAGACATTCCGCTTTCCATGGCGACTTGTGCATCGACAAAGCGACCATCACCTGCGACCAGATAGGCGTGCGTCGGAAGGCGGAGATACTTTCCAACTTGCGAACAGGGCCACGTCCAGCATCGCCGTTTCGATCGCGCCCATCGGGGTCTTGCCGGAACGCATGTCGAAGATGGCCGGCGCGCCTCCCCAGACGATGGGAGAACCGGGCTGCGCGAGCTGATGGATTGTTATGCCGCTGATGCATTCGGCGGCGTGCTGCACGACCGAACCGACGAGCGTGACCGGTGCCGTAGCGCCCGCCAGAGGCATGCTGACGATTTCGGCGGGAACGCCCGCGCGCGCGAGATCGACGAGGTTCTGCGAAGCGAATTCCGACCAGTTGAGAGGCGGGGACGGGCAGACGTCGAAGATGGCGCGGGGATTTCGCCGAAGAGTCTCGCGGCCTCCGCTTTCAATGGCGAGCAGATCGATCAACGTGTGCAGGCTTGAGGCGGAGAATGCTCCCGTGACAACCGGCTTTTCCGAGTGCCAGAGAACCAGCAGCAGGCGGTACCAGTCTCCGATCTCGGGCGGGATATCGTTGCAGACCATCGCGGTGGACTGCGCCGCAAATTGAGGCAGCATTTCGGCGACCGGCACCAGGCGCACCAGATCAGCGGACATCGCCGGGCGGGGCTGCTGCGTTTCGGGATCGAGAATGTTCAGGCACGACGAGCCGGGATCGAAGTGAACCGTGTCACCGGTGTAGTGAACGGCCGGTTTCCCGAGGCGGCCGTAGGGGCAGAATCCGCGCGGAACCAGGTCGACTAGGCGGCGGGCCAGGACTTCGGGGATGTGAGCGACGCCTTCTTTCACCGTGCTGCCGGCGGCGCGCAGCAGGTCCTCAACGTAAGGGGCGACACGCACGCCGGGGTCTTCGATGAGTTGGAAGGCTTCGTCGAGGATGTGTTCAATCAGCGGCTTGTCGAGGAGTTCGAGTTTGGGTCGCATGTGCAGTTCCTGTAGAGACGTAGCTTGCTACGTCTCTGCTGACAGTGTTCGTGAATCCGCGAGCCTGTGGCGCTGGCGGCAGAGACCGTTGCAAGCAACGTCTCTACGACACGGTTTGCAACTTCTGCTGCATCAACTCGTGCGCCAGCGTCACTGCGCTCATGGCGTCTTTGGCGTAGCCGTCGGCGCCGATTTCGTCGGCCCAGCGACGGGTGACCGGTGCGCCTCCGACCATCACTTTTACTTGCGGGCGCAGCGCCTCTTTTTCCAACGCCTCGACCACACTCTTTTGGTTGCGCATTATTGTGGTTAGCAGCGCGGAGACGCCGACGATGTCGGCTTTCAGTTCGCGCGCCTTGGCGGCGAACTTCTCACCCGCGACGTCAACTCCGAGGTCGTGGACCTGAAATCCGTGCCCGGTGAGCATCGTCCCGACGAGAATTTCCCCAATTTCGTGGATGTCGCCTTTCGTCGTGCCGAGCACCACGATGCCGGTTCTCGGGCGCTCGGTACCCAACCTCTTGAGTTCCGGATCGAGCACTGCCATGGCAGCGCGCATCGCTTCGGCGGAGGCCATCATGTCGGGAAGGAACATTTGCCCGCGGGCGAACTGCTGGCCGACGTCGTGCATGCCTGGGATAAAGCCGTTATTGATGGCATCGATGGGCGGGACGCCGGATGCGAGGGCTTCTTTCGCCAAGCCGGAAGCAGTATCGGGCGCGCCTTCGATGATGCTCTGCCGCATGGCGGAGAAGTAGTCGTCTGGCATAAGGTCTCTCGGCCATGCTGACGGAGGGAGCGCTGGGAGTCTGTGATTAGGATGACAAAGAGCTGACCGCAGAGACGTTGCTTGCAACGTCTTTCTGACCACGTTAGGTGGTGCTACCGGCAGAGACGTAGCAAGCTACGTCTCTACGAGTTCATTTGTCATGGGATTTCCTAGGCACCTTGTGCGTCATTTATACTGGCAAGTTTTGCCGTGGCTGAGCACGCCAGCGGTTTAGGGAGAAATTCTCTTGAAGATTCTGGTATGCATGAAGCAGGTACCGCAGAAGGATGCGCCCCTGAAGCTCAATGACTCGGGCACGTGGATTCGCGAAGACGTTTCCTACGAGGTCAACGAACCGGACGCTTACGCGCTCGAAGAGGCGCTGCGGCAGCGGGAGAAGCATAAGGGCGAGGTTGTGGTGATCACGAGCGGTCCGGCGCGGGCGCAGCAGGTGCTGCGCGAGGCGCTGGCCAAGGGTGCGGATCGTGCGATTCATCTCGAAGATGACAAGTTCGTTGGGCTGGACGCGTTCAACACAGCAAAGGCCATTGCGGCCGCGATTAAGGACGAACAGTTTGACCTGATCTTCACCGGGTTGCAGTCGGATGATTACGGGTACGCGCAGACCGGTGTCATTCTGGCGGAGTTGCTCGGCTGGCCGCACGCCACCATCATCATGCAGATCGAGAAGACGGACTCCGGGATTCGCGTGAAGCGCGAACTTGAAGCGGGATATTTCCAGTTCGTCGATATGCCGACACCGGCGGTGCTGACGATTCAGTCGGGCATCAACAAGCTGCGGTACGCTACGCTGATTGGCATCAAGCAGGCGAAGAACAAGCCCCTGCGCAAGGTGTCGCTGGCCGAGGTGCAGTCGGCGCTGGGCGAGAATCTGCAGAAGATTGAGAAGTTGTATGTTCCGCAGAAGACGAAGAAGACGGAGCATATTGAAGGGACACCGGCCGAGATCGCGAAGAAGCTGGTAGACAAACTGCGCAATGAGTTGCGCGTGCTGTAAATGATCGTGTGAGTCGAGCGAGGATCG
>DATMOO010000361.1:0-28846 GCA_035568275.1 Candidatus Sulfotelmatobacter sp. | reverse complement strand
GGGATCTTGAGAACCTGTAGATAGCCGGGGGACGCCGCAATCCATTCGCCATCGCCAGAAATTGCTGGTGTGCCAGACAGGGATGTAAACGGAAGGCCCATTCGGCTTGCGAATGGCGGACTGAAAGTGGCTGCAGCAGCTCTCACGCCTGGAATCTCGGTCAACTCCTGGCACCCATCACGAACCATCGCAGCCAAACCCCCACCCGTTCCGGTGTTCCCGCCACGCGTGGACATGGTCATCATGAGGAGATTGTGGTGATCAAAGCCAGGGTCTACACGGTTCAGCAGAACGAACGTGCGTCCGAGCAGAGACGCCCCAACGAGCAGAACCAGCGAAAGGGCCACCTCGCTGATTATCGATACGGAGTGCAACCATCTACTACGCGCGCCAAGCCCGTGACGGCCGCTCGATTCGTGCAGTGAGTCAACGAGCCTTCCCCGGAGCACTCGCGTCGCTGGGAGGACCCCGAAGATGAGTCCTGTTGCGATCGAGAGCCCCACTGCGAACGCCATCACACGCCAGTCGAGCCCGATTGTCGCATCGGTTCCTGAAATGCGCGGAATGTTTCCCGGTGTCTTCAGCAGCAGATGGACGCCAACAAGTCCCGCAATAACACCGACGATACAGCCGAAGAAGCTTAGTACCAGGCTTTCGACGATTAACTGCCGAACGATCCGGCCAGCACGTGCACCAATTGCAGCACGAACCGCGAATTCGCGCTTGCGGACTGTCGCTCGAACCAATAGCAGGTTTGCGAGATTCGCGTACGCGATCAGCAGAACCAAACCAACCGCTCCTTGCAGCGTCAGCAGCGAGGAACGAATATCGCCGACCATTGCGTCATTCAGGAGTCGAAGCTGGAAGCGGTAATCAGGATCGGGGAGTTCAGAGAGACGCCTGGCAGACTGCGAAACTGCATCCAGCTGGGCATTCGCCTGATCCAATGTCACTCCCGGTTTGAGACGGCCTGCTACCGCGAACGAATGGAACTGGTCTGTGCTGTTGAGGTCGAATTGAAATGGAATCCAGAGCTGAGCTTCGGGCTCAGAGTTGAAACTTTCCCCGGTGACGCCAGTTACTGTATACGACTCTTTGTTGAGCGAAATCGCCGCACCAATGATGTGCTCGTCTCCGCCGAATCTGCGCCTCCAAAGACGGTAGCTAAGAACGACGACCTTGGGACCATTCTTGAGATTGTCGGCTTGGCTAAAAGTGCGACCGAGCAGGACCGGGGCTCCGAACAGGCGGAAGTAATTCGATGTGACGTGGAGGCCATGGACTTGTTCAGGGGTTCCGGATGTAAAGCCCATCTCGGCCTGGTCGAAGTCATATGCGGCAATCTCCTGCACCGAATCCACTCGCTCTAGCCAAAATCGTAGGTCAGGAATGGAGGCTCCCGGTGCCGATCCTTCGGATGAAGACAGAAAGAACTGCACGATGTGGGAGGGATCGGGATAGTTGAGGGGACGAACGAGGACAGCGTTGACGACGGAAAAAACCGCAGTATTTGAGCCGATCCCTAGCGCTAGCGTGGCGACAGCACAGAGTGTGAAGCCAGGAGCACTCCCCATTGAGCGGAAGGCGTACAGAAGGTCTTGACCAACGTGTGACAGCCGAAGGAACGCGCACACACCGCGAATTGTGGCAGGCAGATCCATAGGCCTCCGCTCTCAGTAATACTTCAACGACAAAACGATCCTAACGTCTTTAAACGACACCGTTCTCCCGCTGAAAGTTCCCGAACAATTTGCGGTTCTTCAAGACTGAGGAATGCACTTTTTCATGATCTTGGCTAGAGTTTTGCGGCGAACGTGTTCGCCTCTCAATATCCTGTTGATTGTGTGATGACTCACGCGACTTTGCCGCTCAAGGTTGCGTATTCCGATTTTGATAATCTGTTCCTTGATTTCTTCGTGCGCCACTGCCTTTTTCGAGCCTTGGCATGAGTTTTCTGAGGCATGGGGAATCTATCGATCCGATGAACTTTTATGCCACTGGGAGCAAGCATCTGGCTCACTCCCAGTGCTCATCGGCCTCGATGAGTTCCAGCCGGCTATTCCTCGGCAGGTTGCTCTCCAGCAGAGCCTGCCTCCGCTTCGCCGACCGCGAACGATTCTCCAAAACAAAACCTCGCCGTACAATGATCTTTCAGCGAACGGCAACAACCCCCTTAACTCCGTGTCTCAGTACAAGGGTGCACTCCAGTTTCGCCGTTCCTTCCTTCCACCCCTTTCGCCGTTTGACGGGGAGAAGGGAAAGAGATGGTCCCAGAGCGCCCCCCCTCTGTGAAAATCATGTTTGGACTGGGACGGTGATCAACTCAGCTCTGCTCATCCTCCAGATCAGATCATTCATGTCCCTGATCAGCTTCTCCCGTCAAACGAGGACGGACCCCAGGTCACAGCGAGGTAAACCAAGGAGCCAACTAGACAAAAGTCGGTTGGGTTTGGACAATTGGATAATGGCAGCATGTGCTCACATTGAAGGGACAGCCTTAGAGCGAGTCTCAGTGGATGTGGAGAAGTGTCGCAATCTAGCTGATCTGATTCGCGCGAGACAGATCCCATCGGATCACGAAGACAGCAACTTAATCGGAATGAGTCCGCGGCAGATCGGTAATTTTTATCTTCTGCTCGTCGCGATTTGCCACCAAACATCTCCAGTTGGGAGACCACCTTTAGAAGGAATGTTGGGGAAGAGGCATCTCCGCGGGTGGGATTACCTCTCTGCCAAACTCGAAGCAGCCGTCCACGACGATGAAGAAATTCTGACACCGCACTACTGGAGAGATATCACAGCGGATAAGCTCAGACAGTTGTTTCGAGATGAGACCTTCGGTGATGGCCTGAGTGACATTTCAGGACGTGCGCTCCTGATCGCAGACTTAGGCAAAAAGATGTTGAAGCGCGGGTGGGAATGGGCGGATCAACTGCATGCCGACGCGAAAGGCTATGTCGCGGGTGGTGCAAACAATCTTGTTCGTTTGCTTTCTTACTTCCGTGCTTACGATGATCCGGTGCACTCGCAAAGCCAAACAGGTCGATTTGCTTCCCTGCATCGAAATTGACCTTCTCAATCTTCAAGATCGACCCCGGCACTTTTGTTCGGTCATAACAATTTAGCGATTCGAACCGACCCGCAATTTCTTCAACATCTTTCCAAGAAAGCGCTTTGATTGTCGGGTCCATTTGGGCATGCGACCGACCCGCCATTTCTCGACGCAACGATGCACATGGAATCGGTATCGCAAAACAGATAATGCCCACCTTTGTCAGTGATGCAGCGTTCGAGCATCGCCAACAACAAATGCGCTCCCCCGGTAATCAAGGATGCGATTGGAGGGAAGTACCATTCACTCGGCTTTTCAATCGTGTCAACGTCCGAATTGCATCTTTCAAGGACTTGAGAGACTTTGGGTGTACCGGGAGACCTCGTCGTGCTCGCACCATCATGTGCCGACTCAATCCCGTAGTGTCCGAAAAATCGATCGTTCTGTCCTGGGCGGTCCTAAAGTGGTCCGTGCATCCGACCGATAGGGAGATGTATCCATGTTCGGTTGTCGATCAATTCCCCGGCTGGATAGTCCACCGGCAGTCCCGACTGGATTGTAGCGAGTTTAGGTACGACGGTGCATCGGACACCACCTGTCCCGGTCAAAGGTCGGAGTGATTCTCAGGCAGCCTTGCGGCCGTAGTAGTTCAGCAGCCCGCCCAGACGTTCCCGCCGATGCACTTCGCCTTCGTCGCCCGCATGCTCAGGCTCGGGACAGATCAGTGCATTGGCCAAACCTTGGTGGTTGCGCTCGCTATGGTAATGCGCCATGAAGAGTCGCACCTCGCTGGGGGAAGGCTATCTCTCCCTCGTGTCCTCGCAGCCCAATCAAATCACCCGCCGCGGTTCCTTAAACTTAAACAGGCATTCGCCCCGCAGTTACGCCCGGTTCCACTGGCTTACCCCAACTCCGGAGCTTTTTACGCTTTTTCCATTGACAATTGAATGTGAGGGGTATAGTTTACTGCCGCTCTGACCGAAGCGCCACTGTCCCCCTTCCCGGCGTACGGCTCAGGTAGTAAGTCGGCTCCGAACCCTTTTGGCCCAGGTAATGTAAGCAAATCGCAGGAGGAATGTGTACATCATTCTTCTTCTTGCAAGGCGCTTGGGCGGTGACCCGTAAGAAGAATTGTGTTTGCCGGCACACTTCCGACGTATCGCGGCACCCGCCGGAAAATGAACGAGCGATGATGGCCGTGACACCATACCATGCGTATGCGTGGTCGTACGGCGCGTAAAGACAGAGGTCGTTGAGCAGCAGACAAGCTGGAAACTAAAGGAGAAAACATGAAGAGCTTCTGTGGTCGAAGACTGTCAATTCTAGCAGGCGCCGTGCTAACCCCCTCGTTGTTTGCGACGTTGGCACAGGCACAGAACCCCTCTGACGAACGGCCGCCGGCGGCTCCTAGGGGGGCACAGGTCTATTATGTCGGCCCAATGGCAGGCTCGAGAAACCGGGCGAACGGTAGGGTGAACCCAACATCGAGCCAAGATTCCGTTACGCGTGACATCAGATCGACCCCAGGCGGGTCCGGAACGGCACCGCGAGTGGAGGCGTTCGACAGCCATGGAGGAGGCCGAACGCTCCCGTTGTGGACATTCCGGGCGCCCTCGTCGAGAGATGGCAGCTCCTATCCCGGCGCGATGGTGGGTACAAACCCGTTCGGAAATCCGGCAACGACGAAAGTGCGGACCGTAGTGATACCGCTACTCATTAAAACGAAGACGGTGGGAACAAAGGTGGACCCGACGACGGGAGCGATCACGACGCAACCAGGGAACACAACTTTTGATCCAAGCGCCGCGGACAATGTGTGCCTGAGTGCACCGAATAACGTGCCAGTAACTCTGGTCAAGGAGTCGCCCATGTTTACGCCGACGGCGTTCACGTTTGGCGGGACCCACGTGGGAACGACCCAATATAGCGATGCCTTTCAGCGAGCTAACTTCTGGAAGGCACTCGGAGAGGACCGCGATGAGTATCACGTATTGCTGAGCCCGGTTGAATTCTTGCCGGCGGTCGAACTGGATCCACCGGACGTGTATGGATTGGCCCTAACCGATGGTACGGTGCTTGAACCTTTGCTGGGAACGACCGCCCCTTTCTGCGCTCCCCTGGGCGTCGTCGACATTAATTGGTTTGACACGACTTTGACGTCGAAGGTGATTCCGGAGTTGAAAGAAAAGGGAGTGCTGAACTCGGGAACGTTCCCTGTGTTTATGGTGTACAACTTATTTTGGGCGGCACCGGTGAACAACTTTTTCAGCTGCTGCATTGGCGGCTACCATGGGACTACCGGGTTCCCGATCCCGACTCAGACCTATTCACCGGCAGACTTCGATATGACGGGTGTGTTTGGGGACTTTTGGCCGGACACGGCTATATTGTCACATGAGATTAACGAATGGATGAACGACCCGATGGTCTCCAACCCGACTCCCCCGTGGGGAAACATTGGCCAGACGACGGGGTTTTGCCAGGCAAACCTGGAGGTAGGCGACCCGCTAACGGGAACAAAACTGGCACCGATCACGATGCCTAATGGGTTCACGTATCATCTGCAAGAACTGGCGTTTTTCTCGTGGTTCTTCGGCGCGCCTTCCGTTGCGGTGAACGGGTGGTATTCCGACAACAACACGTTCACTACGGATGCGGGAGCGCCTTGCCATTGAGGAGTACGCGGCCGAGAGGTGGCACCCCACACTTGCCCATAAGACTATTGGAGGAGCAGTAGGGAATCAGAATCACTGCAGTCCGAGCCTCGAAAACCAATCCGTTACACTCGAACCCCCGCCAAGGGTTTGAGTGAAATGGGATCTTAAGCCAACTTGCGCTAGCTGGAAACCCCGTAGTGCCCAGAAAGCGGTATGCCTCGCACGATTCGCGACATGCGGCCAACATTGTGGTTTCACCGTCCTAGACATTACTGTTCGGTGCAGTGCCATCGAATGAGAACTTCTCGACGATCAAAAAAACCGCGGTGCAACTCTTGATCGCTGTGTGTGACAACCGTACACATGGCGAACTGACTTGAGTGGTGATCGATGCTCTGGCTTGCTATCTGAGTATCAATATGACATCTACACTTGAGTACCCGCTTCGGTGCGGGCACGTTGGTAACCGCCTGCCATCTTCTGATCTCCACATCAGGTGCCGCAGCGCGTTTGCGGTTTTCGAGAGGCTGATCCGAGCTTCCGGCGTTCTTTGATTCGGGATGCTTTGAGTTGATAAACACGTGGTTTCTTGCCACAAAACCGATCGTGACCATAATGCAGAAGATTGAGATTGCGAGAAACCCGCTGCGCTCTGGCCTTTTGGGCGGCCACTGCGGTGGTTGCACTAACTCAAACATGGGTCAATCAGTGATTCAGGTTCGTGTGATGCCGCGCACTCTCCACGACGTCGCGAATCGCGGAAATCACAAGATCGGGACGGTCAACCATGACATAGTGACCGCTGTTATCCGCTAGAACTTCCTTGCTATTGGTCGAAAGAGCAAGAAGCGATTTCTGTAGATCCTCGTAACCCGGTATGGAAGCAGCCGTCCTGAGAACAATGAGAGGCTTGTCGGAAAACGGAACGGCCTTGTTCCGGGATGCTTTTTCCACGTCCGAGAAACACTCAGGTGCCATTTGAACATTTCTCTGCATAGTCTTCGAGAACCCAGGCAACGAGTTGGCCCACACATGGAGCTGGTAATCGACCGCGGGCAATTTCTCAAATCCTCGGTTAGGGTCGGGCGCTCCGGCTGGAACATGACCGGATCCTTCCCATTCCAGAGGGCCAGCGCGAAACAGAGGTGCTGTTTGTCATCGGCGATGCCGGCGATGCCGTCCTCACCCCAGCGGTAAGCGCGCGAGCGGGCTTGATCGGGGGTGAAGAAATTCCAAGCGTCACCTCCTTCGCTATAGTCCTCGCGCACACTTCCCCACTGTCGCTCACTGAGGTAAGGCCCCCACTTCCTCCAGTTGGATGTGCCCTTGCGCGTTTCCTGAAGGCGAGACTCTTCTTTCGTCATTGGCGGACTCCTTATGCTGAAGCTTTCCAGTCAATTCCTTTATTGAACACACTCCCCCACAACGCTAATCCCCTGGTTTCGGCCCGGGTAACTGTCAGTAGACACAGTCGCAGGCTCTAGCACGGCACACAAAGAAAAGCGACTGGTCGCAAAAACTAGTTCGGTCTCTAGGGATGATCTGATCTGAGATGAGCGCAGCTCCGCCCCAACTCAACATCCACCCATCTCCCACTCAGCGCCCCCGCGTCGCACCGCACCCCGACAACAAAACAACGACGATCCTGGTTGAGCTGGGGATGAGTTGATCTGAAGTTGAGCCGAGCTGAGTTGGACCAGTCCGAGTCCAAACCTGATTTTTCACAGGGGGGCGCTCTGGGACCATCTCTTTCCCTTCTCCCCTTTCGCCGTTTGACGCCTTCCCCCGGTCTCTTTACACTCAAGATTAACGGCGTGTAAATGGGCCCAGTGCGGGCGCGAACGGATCGCAGAAGAGCGCGATGCCGGGCCTGCAGATTTCAGACGTAGAACACGCGCCGAGAAGGAAATTGTGAGTCCTACTGAAACTACCGAAACTAAGCAAGACGGCGTGAAACGCGAGATTTCGGTCGAAATCCCTGCCGAGGAAGTCACCCGCGAAACTGAAACTCTGATCGCGAAGTATCAGAAGGTGGCGCGCCTGCCCGGGTTCCGCGCCGGACACGTGCCCGCCTCGATCATCCGGCAGCGCTTTAAAGAAGACCTGAAGAGCGATGTGGTCGAGGCGTTGGTCCCGCGCTACTTCCGCAAAGAAGCCGAAAAGCTTGGCATCGTGCCCGTGTCGCAGCCGCGCGTCACCGACCTGCACATTCACGACGGCGAGCCGCTGCGCTTTAAGGCCAGCTTCGAAATCATGCCCGAGATCAAGGTCGAGGGCTACAAGGATCTGCGCGCCGACCATCCGCAGATTGAGGTCAAGGACGAGGAAGTCGCGGACGCGCTGAACAACGTCCGCGAGCAGCACGCGACGTTCACCACGATTGAGGGCAGCCCGCTCGGCGAGGGCGACTTTGCCCAGGCATCCATGAACGGGCGTCCGAAAGACGCGGGCGACAAGACTCAGCCCGTCCACATGGATGAAGTGCTGATCGAAATCGGCGGCAAGAATACCGTGCCCGAATTCTCGGCGAACCTGCGCGGCGCCAATGCCGGAGAGACCCGCGAGTTTGAAGTCGTATATACCGAAGACATTAATGACAAACGGCTTGCGGGAAAGACCTTCATCTACACCGTGAAGATTCAGGCGGTCAAGCAGAAGAGCTTGCCCGAGCTGAATGATGACTTCGCGAAGGAGCTTGGCGACTTCACTGAGCTCGATCAGGTGCGCAAACAGATTCGCGAGAATATGTTGGCTGAGCGCAAGCACACTGCTGAGCGCGAGGCCAAAGACAAGCTCGTTGCCGAACTGGTCAAGCGCAACGACTTCGAAGTTCCCGAGTCGCTGGTCGACCGCCAGATCGATCTCCGCCTAGAACGTGGCCTTCGCGCCCTCGCAGCCCAGGGCATGAAGATGGAAGACATGAAGAAGATGGACCTGCCGCGGCTGCGCGCGGGGCAAAGAGATCAGGCGGTGCAGGATGTGAAGTCGTCGTTGTTACTGGAACGCATTGCGGAGATGGAAAAAATTGACGTCGGCGATGACGAGGTGAATCACGAACTCGAGGCACTGGCGCATCAGTCGAAACAGACTCCGGAAGCGGTCCGCACTCGTTTGACACAGGATGGGGGCCTCGATAGAATCCGGAACAGAATCCGCAGCGAAAAGACCCTCGAATTTCTGTATCATCAGTCTGCGTAGTCCCGAGACGCAGGCCTTATCGAATCCTCCCCATTCCAGCAAGACGATAGGTTGGGGCGGAGTGTGGCAGGTGAACGTGAAACCGAACGATCCTCACATGATGCTGGTACCGATGGTCATCGAGCAGACCGGGCGAGGCGAACGCGCCTACGACATCTATTCCCGGCTGCTCCGCGACAACATCATCTTCATTGGCACGCCGATTGACGACAACATCGCCAACCTGGTGATCGCCCAGATGTTGTTTCTGGCTCAGGAAGATCCGGAGAAAGACATACAGCTCTACATCAACTCTCCGGGCGGTTCGATCACGGCCGGCATGGCGATTTACGACACCATGCAATACGTGAAAAACGATGTGATGACATTGTGTGTTGGCCAGGCGGCATCTATGGCCGCGTTACTTTTGGCATCAGGCGAACCCAAAAAGAGATTGGCACTTCCGAATTCGCGGATTCTAATACATCAGCCGTCCATGGGCGGCTTGTCGGGCCAAGCTACTGATATTGATATTCATGCGCGCGAGATACTGCGTATGCGTGAGATCACAAACCAGTTGCTTTCCAAGCACAGCGGCCAAAAGCTCGACAAGGTAGAAAAAGATGTAGAGCGCGACTTCATTATGAACGCGCAACAGGCTAAGGAATACGGAATCATAGACGATATCATCTATAAGACGGCAAAAGCGGTATGATCGGCCTTCGCTTGTAGGGATCAGCGGTCAGGGGTCAGCGGCGGGGGCCAGGATGGAACGAAGAGTGATTTCTAGCCCCTAGTCCTCGACCCCTGATTAAAGGAGTAAAGCCGAGTGAAAAATAAGTCGGGAACCGAAGAGATACTACGCTGTTCGTTCTGCCATAAATCGCAGGACGCTGTAGCTAAACTGATCTCCTCGCCCAGCGATTATCCGCGCGCCTATATCTGCGACGAGTGTGTTGCAGTTTGCAATTCCATCCTCGAAGACGACCGCACCGCTACCCCTCCCAGCACGACGCCCAATCAACTGCCCAAGCCCCAGGAAGTAAAAACGTTTCTGGATGAATACGTCATCGGGCAGGAGCAAACCAAGAAGAAGCTGGCGGTCGCGGTCTATAACCATTACAAGCGCATCTTTATGAATCGCCAGAAGGCCGGCGATGGGATTGAGCTCTCGAAGTCGAACATCATGCTGATCGGCCCGACGGGCACCGGCAAGACTCTGCTCGCCCAGACGCTGGCCCGCATGCTCGATGTGCCGTTCGCGATTGTCGACGCCACGACTCTGACTGAGGCTGGTTACGTCGGCGAAGACGTCGAGAACATCATCCTGAAGCTGCTACAGGCTGCCGACGGCGATGTGAGCCGCACGCAGACCGGCATCATCTATATCGATGAGGTCGACAAGATCGGCCGCAAGGACGAGAATCCCTCGATCACCCGCGACGTTTCCGGCGAGGGTGTGCAGCAGGCTCTGCTGAAGATTCTGGAAGGGACGATCGCCAACGTTCCTCCGCAGGGCGGGCGCAAGCATCCGCACCAGGAATTCACGCCGGTCGACACGACAAACATTCTTTTCATCTGCGGCGGGGCTTTTGTCGGACTCGACAAGATCATCTCTCGCAGGATCGGCAAGAAATCACTCGGCTTCCGCAGTGGCGAAGACGCCGAAAAAGAGGATGCGTTCACTTCCAAGAAGAAGTCTCAGGAACTCTTGCAGGAAGTTCAGCCGGAAGACCTTATCAAGTTCGGGCTCATCCCTGAATTCGTGGGCCGCCTGCCCGTAGTGGGCATGCTGGAAGACTTGGATGAATATGCGCTGATCGAGATCCTGACGAGGCCCAAAAATGCCATCGTCAAGCAGTACCAGCGGCTGTTTGAGTTCGAGAATGTTCGCCTAAAGTTCGCCGATGAGGCGTTGCGGGCGATCGCCCGGCAGGCTATGGCGCGCAAGGTGGGCGCCCGCGGGCTGCGCATGATCCTCGAAGAGCTCATGCTCGACTTGATGTTTAACCTCCCAAGCCAGAAGAAGTTAAAGGAATTCGAAGTGACCCGCGAGATGGTGGAAAAGCGCACCGCCTCGTTCGCGACCGTGATGGAAAAAGCGGGATAATTCGCAGAACCTTTTAACC
Source organism: Candidatus Sulfotelmatobacter sp. (assembly GCA_035568275.1). Taxonomy (GTDB): domain Bacteria; phylum Acidobacteriota; class Terriglobia; order Terriglobales; family Acidobacteriaceae; genus Sulfotelmatobacter. The sequence continues at coordinate 17,831 of DATMOO010000361.1, read as the reverse complement.
ACAAAGGACACGAAGGTACACGAAGAAATGCGAGATTTTCCTTCGTGAACCTTAGCGTCCTTGGTGGTTGTTGCTTTTGATACACCTGCTAGTCTGAGAACCTTACAACGTAAATGCCATTTCCCACGACCCTAGGCTCAGGGTAAAATCCCAATAGAGTGTTTGTTTGGCCGGCGCCCCAGGAGAATCAGTGACTACATCGAAGGAAAAGTACGAATCCAAAAAGCTGCCCATGATGCCCATTCGGGATGTGGTCATTTTCCCGTTCATGATGACCCCGTTCGTGGTGGGCCGCGAATCGAGCGTACACGCTCTGGAAGAAGCACTGGCAGCGGATAAGAAGATTTTCCTGGCGACGCAGCACGACGCCTCCATTGACGAACCCAAGTCCAACGAGATCTACCAGGTCGGCACCATCGTCAACATCGTGCAAAGCCTGAAGCTGCCTGACGGTAACATCAAAGTTCTGGTGGAAGGCATCGAGCGCGGCAAGATCCTGCAGGTCACCGATACCGACGGCTACATGCAGGCCACGGTGCGCGTCGCACGTTTCGCCACCGAAACCAATCCGGCCATCGAAGCCAGCATGCAGCGCGTCACGTCGTTGTTCGAGCAGTACGTAAAGCTTTGTCAGGCTCTTAATTACGAGACGATGATCTCGGCCGTGAGGATGGAAGATCCGGCCAAGCTCACGGATGTAATTTCCGCCAACCTGCAGCTTTCGATCGAAGAGAAGCAGGAGCTGCTGGAAATCTTCGACCCGGCGGAACGGCTGACTCGCATTGCCGACGTGCTCGACATTGAAATCGAAAAGCTCAATGTCGATCGCACCATCCAGTCGCGAGTGAAGCGCCAGATGGAGAAGGCGCAAAAAGAGTACTACCTCAATGAAAAGATCAAGGCCATACAGAAGGAATTGGGCCGTGGCGAGAAGAGTGAATTCGACGAACTGAAGAAGAAGATCGAATCCGCCGGCATGCCGAAGGAAGTAAAGGACAAGGCGCTGCAGGAGCTCAAAAAGCTCGAAGCCATGCCGCCAATGTCGGCCGAGTCGACGGTCTCGCGCAACTATCTGGACTGGCTGCTCGCGGTACCGTGGAAGAAGCGCTCAAAGGAAATCCGCAACATCGCCCGCGCCGAGAAAGTTCTGAACGAAGATCATTATGGGCTGGAGAAGATCAAGGAGCGCATCCTGGAATTTCTCGCCGTCCGCCAGTTGGTGAAGAATCCCAAAGGATCGATTCTCTGCTTCGTCGGACCTCCGGGCGTCGGCAAGACTTCTCTGGGAATGTCGATCGCCAAGGCTACTGGACGCAAGTTCGTCCGCATGTCGCTCGGCGGCGTGCGCGACGAAGCTGAAATCCGCGGGCACCGTCGCACCTACATTGGCGCTCTGCCTGGTCAGATCATCCAGATGATGAAGAAGGCCGGCACCAAGAACCCCGTCTTCATGCTCGACGAAGTCGACAAGATGTCGATGGACTTCCGCGGCGATCCGTCCGCGGCGCTGCTCGAGGTGCTCGACCCCGAGCAGAACTTCATGTTCGTCGATCATTACCTCGATGTGGAATACGACTTGTCGCAGGTGTTCTTTGTAGCTACGGCGAACGTAATGCACACCATTCCTCCGGCGCTGCAGGACCGGATGGAGGTGCTGCGGCTCCACGGCTACACCGAGCAGGAAAAGGTGGAAATCGCCAAGCAATTCCTGGTCAAGAAGCAGATGCTGGCTGCGGGCCTGTCGGAAAAGAACATCAAGTTCACCGACGACGCGATTACGGCTCTGATCCGCTCTTACACGCGCGAAGCCGGCGTCCGCAACCTGGAACGCGAAATCGGCAATGTGTGCCGCAAGGTCGCGCGCAAAGTTGTGAAGGAAGGCGAGAATTACTCGATCACGATCGCTGGTTCAAACGTAAACGACTTTCTGGGCGTCATCAAGTTCCGCGACACGATCGCTCACGAAAAATCCGAAGTTGGCCTGGTCACTGGCCTCGCCTGGACTGAAGTCGGCGGCTCAATCCTGAGCACCGAAGCTACGGTCGTCGACGGCAAGGGCAAACTCACTCTGACCGGCAAGCTGGGCGACGTCATGCAGGAGTCGGCGCAGGCCGCAATGTCGTACGTTCGCTCGCGCGCGCATCGACTGGGCCTGACCCGCGACTTCTATCGCAACCTCGACCTGCACGTGCACGTGCCCGAAGGCGCCATCCCGAAAGATGGCCCGTCGGCCGGAATTACGATCGCGACCGCAATTTCCAGCGCGCTCAGCAAGATTCCCGTCAGGCGTGATATCGCTATGACCGGTGAGATCACGCTGCGTGGCAAAGTTCTGCCGATCGGAGGTCTCAAGGAAAAGCTGCTGGCCGCTCACCGTGCGGGTTTGTTCGAAGTGATCTTGCCCAAGGACAACGAGAAAGATCTGGCCGAGGTCCCCGAGAATCTGCGCACGGCGATGAAGGTGCACTTTGTCGACACCATGGACCAGGTGCTGCAGATCGCGCTCGAAGGCCCTCTCCCGTCGATTGGGGAAGAAGTCACGCAGCCCATCGCGCCGCCGTTGACTTCAACAACTCCAGACAGTCCCACAGCCCATCAGTAAGAAAGTTGCAAGAGATGAAAAGGCCCGCCTGAAGCGGGTCTTTTGTCTTCTCTCTGTTCCTCTGGGTCCTCCGAGGTAAGGCTTCTCCACGCGCAGGCTTCCCGGATCCGCTCGCACACCCGCGAAATCGACCGCTCCACGCACTCAGTGAGCCATTGCTGCAGTGCAGCCTTGTGGGACTCGGGAATGTAACGAAACCGAATTCCACAAGTATCTGCGGTCGCCCACACCACCGTAGCATCGACGTGGAGCATTTCCTCAGTACCCGGTACGGCGAACCTCACACCCACGTCATCCCCGGCGCCCAGTGAGACCCGGCAACAAAATCCTGCACGCTGGTGCGCAGCTTCGCACCGCCCTCGCTAAGATTGACCACTGCCACCTCTCCGAACGGCTCGGTGCGAGAGCTGACGGAAGCCAGAAGCGCCACCGGCTCCCGGTGATGCTTGCGCCGCCGGGCCACCGTTGCCGAGTACGCCGCGCGCAGGCAGCGTTCGATCTGGACGGCCGACGCTGGTTTGTGAATCAGCAGGTGCACTCCTGCCGCGAACGCCTGCTTCAGATCCAGCAGGGGCGCACAATCGCTACCAGCACGCAATCCTGGTTCAGCTTGGACTGGCGCACGGCGCTCAGAAATTCCGCCAGGTTGTCGATCTTCCGCCAATCCACGATGATCACGTCAAACTCGTGGACCTGGATCATCGCCAGGGCCGCCGCCGACGTATTAACCAGTTTGGGCGTGACGTGCAACTGATTGAGAACACTGCGCGTAATCCCGAGGAACGGTACGTCGGTACACAGCAGCAGCGAGTGCATCTCTATTTTGGATTTCGGCATGTTCTCCATCGCGCTCTCCCTCTAACTTGCTACTGATTCCATCGGCGGACATGTCCTGAAGTTCAATCCGCGCATGACGCGAGAGAGAATGGAGTGGTTACTGTTGTTCGCGAAGGTAATAAAGTTGTCGGAGAAACGTTGATCGCACCGCACAGCGGACCGAGGCAACCGTTGGGCGCGGAGGCTCTACCAAGTCTTTATGACGATTCCTATCCGAGGCTCGGCTGCTCTGGTAGTTGCGGCGGCGATCGCATCCGCAACGGCGATTTGGATGCCGGCGTACCGCTGGTTCCTGCTGATAAGCATTGGCATTGGCGCAGCCGTCGCCGCAGGCCTGTATCTCTGGCACAAACTGCGCCCGGTCCGAGATGACGACGTAGAGAACAAGAGCCCGCTGGGACTGAGCTAGCCCGCGTCGGAATGGGAACTGCTCTTGAAGGTTGATTGCTGATGATGAGTGCAGTGGGGATGTTACAACTGTTGATCGCCGCAAAGAGGTCAGCGCGCCTTTTGAGCCCCTAAGTATCGACCGACAATCGGCAGCGTTATGCCGAGATTGCAGCTTATGGAGCACGATCGAAAAGTCATTCAGATCGTGGGTCAGCAATGCAGCGGTCAAGGCACCGGTCATTCCGACCTATGGAAAATCTCCTTGTCGGCCAACGCTGAAAGTGCGGCGAGCTGGAACGTTGTCCTGAAAGAAGAGGCAGCGGCAAACCAGAGTCATCTCATTGGACCTCGACTTTTACTCGCATCCACGGATGAATGCAGCATTGAAAGTAATGAGTGCCCTTCGACAGGCCTGTGACCAGGGAGGTGCTGCCCTGGATGATTCGCGTCCGGGCCACGGCTACGTCAGAAAAGCCGGCGGCGCACTCTGGAGCGGGCGTCTGGCCTGAGTTGAGACCTGCGATGAACCCTCCGCCATATTGCTTTACCTCCGTGAAAGTGTGAGGCTCGCCGCCCTGATCAACCACGGAGACCACGGTCCCCTTGCTGATGTGGAGCGTATCAGGTTCAAAGTCCCAGTTCGGGTTGGGGGTTCCAGCCGCTGCCTGCGCAAACAGATCCTGAATCGTAGTAGCGTAACCAAGCACGGCTAGGGAGACGTTCTTGCAAAAGTCTGGCCCAATGGCCGCGTTGAATGTGGTGGGGTCGCATTCATCCAGGGCAACGACTTGCGCCACTCTCGCAGGAGGACCATCCGACGGCTGCATCGCAGCGGCACCGACGAATACGAGAGAGCCAATGGCTAAGCCAATCTTCAATACAGATGTTTTCATCGCAGTTCTCCTTTTTCGGGCGGCGATTCGAGCGTCGCGGAAAACGCCACGCATATTGGGGGAGGCGACTCCGGCACTCAATAGCGGAGACCTGTTGGCCGTCTTAATTTTTTATGTCCTTGTAAGTAATAGATAACAGGCAGGATGCTGCGAAATCGAGATTTGGGGGTAGAATTGTCGCCACTTTGTGGGGGATATGCAGTGGCTACCAAGCCAGTCCCAATCCGGCAGTTGCTGAAGTTTGGAGAGGACTTCGAGTTCGACCTGCGGGCCTACGAGCTGCGCCGCTGTGGTGTGCCACTCAAGCTGGAACCTACTCCGTTTCGAATCCTGGATCTGTTGCTAGAACTGCGCGGGGAACTGGTCAGGCGGGAGGAGATTGTCGAAAAGATTTGGGGCAAGGGCGTTTTTGTCGATACCGATAACAGCATAAACGGCGCGATCCGCAAGATTCGTCAAGTCCTGAATGACGACCCGGAAAAACCGCGATTCATCCAAACGGTTACGGGCAGAGGATATCGTTTCATTGCACCGGTAATCGAAGCAGATGGAGACGTTCAGCGGCTCCGGGTGGTCGAAGCAGGAAGCGATAAAACCGGCGGAGTACCGATAGATGTAAGGCAAACGAAGTCGCGCCCGTATCTGGCTTTTGCCCTTGTCGTTGTTGCCGTTGCGCTCGCGCTGTGGCTCGTGCCGACGTTTTCGCGTCACACTAACGCCGCTCCGCCAATTCGCTCGATCGCCGTGCTGCCGCTTGAAAACCTGTCCGGCGATCCCTCCCAGGACTACTTCGCCGATGCCTTAACGGATGAACTGATCACCAATCTCGCCAAGGTGGGCACACTGCGCGTCATATCCCGCACTACCGTTACCCTTTACAAGCACACAAACAAGAGCCTTCCCCAGATCGCGCATGAATTGAACGTGGATGGGATCGTCGAAGGATCGGTCAACCGTGAAGGATCAAGAGTTCGAGTCACCGCCCAATTAATTCATGCCCCTAAGGATCAACATCTCTGGGCCGAAACCTATGAGCGCCAACTTGGCGATGCGCTCCGAATGCAGAGCGAGGTGGCCGGCGCCATCGCCCGGCAAGTTCGCGCCCAGCTGACTCCCGACCTGCAGACTCAGTTCGACTCGGCGCCCCCGGTGGATGCGCAAGCTTACGACGCCTACTTGAAGGGAAGCTACTACCTCTATAACAGCGACATCACGGTGCCGGAGCCGCTGAATAAGGCCAAAGAGTATTTCGCGGAGGCGATTCGAAGGGATCCCAACTTCTCGCGTGCCTATTCCGGCTTGGCCAATGCGTATCTCTATCTCGTATGGTTCGGACAAGGGCAGCTCTCGGCGGAGGAAGGCTATAAGCTCGCCAAAGAAGCGGACCGCAAAGCTCTAGAGTTGGATGCAAATAACAACGAAGCCTACGACGTGTTGGGCGAATTGAATTTGCATGCCGATTTTGACTGGAACGCTGCCGACCGGGCATTCAATCAGTCTCTCAGTCTAGCGCCGAGCTACAGCTGTGCGCACGAGGATCGCGCCGAGTTTCTCGCGTTCATGGGGCGACGCTCCGAGGCGCTGGCGGAAGTTGAGAAAAGCAAGGCAGTCGACCCCTCCACCGGAGTTGAGTTGGCAGCTTATTTCCAGCTGCGAGATTGGCCGCGACTGGTCGAAACTGGAGTCAGAGAGGCCGCCTCGAATCCCAATGATTGGATGGTACACTCCAGCCTGGGCGCGGGTTATGAAGGCTTGGGCCAACTGCCGGAGGCCATCGCGGAGTATCAAAGAGCTGTTGAGTTGTCGAATGGGAATTTTAATGCGATGGCTTCTCTCGGACATGCCTACGCCGCGATCGGAAATAAAGTTGAAGCAGAAAAGATTCTTCGCGGGTTGCTGCAAAGATCCAAGCAAGGTCAGGCTTCACCGTACCTCGCGGCAACCATTTACGCCGGGCTGGGCAATAAGGACAAAGCCTTCGAACTGCTTGAGGCGGCGTACCACGATAAGTCTTTGGATGTTGCCGGGGTTCTAAAACCCGACCCGCGAATCGATAACCTCCGTTCCGACGTTCGTTTTCAAAACCTGCTTCGCCGCGTCGGCTTGACGAACTAAGTCCTAAATGTGTTTCTGATCAGCGGCAATCTGGAAGTTGACCCCGATTGTTGTAACCAGCTCATTGACCCGTAAATGAGCTAAATCGCGGTTTACGTCAAGCACCCGAGGTATCCCCAACCACCTAGCGAAACAGGCACACCTATCCCTCCAACGGCTTTCCTGTCGGACAGCCCACAGTGTTATTTCGCTGGAACCAAGAGATCCTCGAGCTGGGTACTCTTCTTCTCCACGTAGAAGGCCAACGCTTTCGCGGGTGCGCTGCTGCTGGCATTTTTCACATTGTGGACTTCGCCCGTGGTGGTAGTGAAGGCCTCGCAGGGCTTCAGGGTCACGGCCGGTTTGCCCTGAGCCTCAAAGGCGATCGAGCCTTCCTGGACATACACGATCTCATTTCCGCCTTGGGTGTGCTTCCCGCTCCCCGCGCCTCCCGGAAGGATGCGCTCGACCAGGATCGCTTCCCATCCCGGCGCGCCCTTCAGTTCTGTCCGCTGTAGAATCTTGCCAGCTTTCAAATTCTCTTGCGCACTCAACATCCGGCTTCCCACTACGCCCAGCATCACGCCCACAGCCAATGCGACCGCAACCACAACGTTGATGCGCTTCACCGAGGCTCCTTTCAAAGCCGACGAATACTATTACACCTCTAGAGACGGCGCTACCTCAAGTGGCGTGATATTTCGCAATTCGTACGAGTCGCCTACTTCTCTTAGGTCTCCCGAGTGTCGGTAGAATTGACAACTTAATTGCAGTCCGGAGACATCCCGCACGCTAACCATTGGTACAGTTTCAGCCCTCGATTACGTCGTCCGTAGTTTCTCAATGCTGCCGTTCGGCAGTCTGATCGCTTAAAGCATCGATGAAAGCGAGGTTCCAATGATCCGCACAGAGGTAGAAAGTCTCACACCGATTCCAAAGCTTACGCTGCTGGGGTTGCTCGTGGTCGGACTGGCGGCAAGCACAGTCCTGGCCCAAGCCTCCGGAACTTGGATGACCACGGGTAGCTTGAATACCGGGCGCCTCGGACACACCGCGACACTACTTCCGAGCGGTCAGGTGCTGGTGGCGGGAGGAGAGACTTCGAGTGGAACAATCCTGGCCAGCGCTGAATTGTATAACCCGGCTACTGGTCAGTGGACTACCGTCGGGTCCATGGCCAATGCTCGCATCAACCACACTGCCACGCTTCTGCCCAATGGAGAAGTGCTGGTAGTGGGCGGCAGCGGTGTCCTTAACCCCCAGGCACCATGCCTGGCGACCGCCGAGCTGTACAACCCTGCCACCGGTCAATGGCGAACGACCGGCAACATGAACACCGCGCGTTTTTCACAAGGAGCGGCGCTGCTTCAAACTGGCGAAGTCCTGGTTGCAGGCGGTGATATCTGTTGGGGCTACAGCGGTGGCGCCTCCCCGGGGGCAAGTGCTGAACTCTACAATCCGTCCAGCGGTACTTGGAAAACTACCGGCAGCATGAACGCAAGTCTGGTTTCACCGATGACACTGCTCCAGGATGGCCGAGCTCTGCTCGGGAATGAACTCTATAGTCCGTCCGCCGGGAGGTGGTCGCTCACCTCGAACATGAAGGAACCGGAACACCTCAGCCTCGCCGCGGCGCTCTTGGCCAACGGTAACGTGCTCATTTACGGAGACCTTTTTGCCTGTTACGCTGGCGAGTTCTACAACCCGGTCACCAACGTTTGGACGGAAACGATGGGCAATTGTTACACCGGACTTACCGTCGCGCATCTGGTTCTGCTTGCCAACGGAAAGGCTTTGCTCGGCGGAGGCAGTGACCGATACAGTGGCCATTCCTATCCCGAAACGAACTGTGATCTCTACGATCCCTCCACGAACCGGTGGACCTCCACTGGCCGCCTGCATCAAGCGGGAAGCCATACCCTGACCCTGCTTTCAAATGGACAGGTGCTGGCTGTGGGCGGTGCCGACGCGGAACTCTATACGCCCTAGAGGACAAAAGGTAATGAAAGAAATCATGCGATAGCGCAGGTGAGGAAGAGGAAAAAGGTTCGACTCCCGGTTGATGAGTGTGAGAAGGTCATAAAAGTCAAGGCCGACGTGGCGGCCCTCCTTGATTTGTTTTCCGAGATTTGTTTTCTGACGTTAGCATAGACGTCCGATGGTGACTTACAGGGCTGTCAAGGGCGCCCCGGGGGTCGACCTTCTCAACCCATCTATGGCGATGTTAAGCAATTATCAAATGAGAGAGCGATTCGGCAGCCAGGCCAAGTCGTGCAGGCGTGAGTAAAACAGTAGGGGAGCCTGACTCTTTCCATTCGGAACCCGCTGAGGGGACGGGTGTTCACGGGCAGAAATCGCCCAGGCGCCACTCGCGCGTCTGCAATTTCCGCCGCGGCGCGCAGCAATCAGTGGGGCCCCCACTCACGCGCCGCGTTTCGCCGGTATATTCTGCGCCACCGCCCAGGCAGCCGCTCCGAATATCCAGGAAATGAAGAAGGCCGTCCAATTCAGCCGCGTGCGAGCGGCCACGATCGCTGGCAGCCACACTAACAGCGTGTAGAGCGTGATTTGTCCAGTTTCAGCCCAGGCGGCCACGCGCGGGAGTACGTTGAACAAGACGCCGAGGCCGCTGGCAATCTGTCCCGCTCCGGTGAGATAGGCCCAGCCCTTGCGGAAGGGGAACCAATGGGGCACGTAGCCGGCGGTAGCGTCTACGTATACCACATGAGAGAGGCCGATCGGCACGATCGAAAGAGCGAACAGGACTCGCGCCATGCGCGCTCCGCGGTCGCCGGAAAGAAAGCCAAGTGGCGATCCCTGCGGAACGTTGCCCAAGCGCGCAAAGAGTGTCCATCCACCGGAGAGCAGCAGAGTGAGTTCACCGAGGCCGAGCCAGGAACCCTCTACTCGCGGATTTGTCACAACATCCGGCACTTTGAGCAAGGCCCACAGGATGAGATACGGAAACAGCACACACACGGTCCAAGTCCGGCTCGCTGGGATCAAGAGTCCAGCCGCCAAAACAAACATGAGAACGCCGGACGCGTAGGCCACCGCAGGCCGCGCCGGTAGCCACGCAGGCACGGGCTGCCACACCAAAGCAAAGTCGCCGTAGATGAAAGCGAGCACGCCTAGTCCAAGCAGGCCAATCGCGAACAGAGTCAAGGCTGGCTGTTGATTATCACTCATAACAATCGAAACTCACTCGCGCGTGACACGACTGCGGGATACCCCGAGACACCGCATACTAGCACAGACGAAATAATTCATTTTCTGATTGAGACATATCGTTTTGAGGTCCTACCAATCTGCGATCTTTCGCATCTCAATCGTGGAAGGACTGCTCCTCATACGGTGATGAGGAGGCTGGACTCATCGAAGACGAACAGTGTCAGAGGATCGGCGGGGGACATAAGGCCGCGAAGTTCAGATTTTTACTGTTTCTCTGAATGGAGCCGATTCTGATCTACGCCGATCCAGGGTCCAGCGACGAACAAGCCGCGAATGTCGTCAACTCCTGCCGAAAGTAAAAACCCCAACCCGTTTTAGTGCTGAATGAGACCCGTCCTAAGCACACTGAGGGTGGAATTTTGGGTGTAATGATTCCATAAACAATATCGGGATTTTGCAACAACCGATACTTGCGTTACCATGCGGCAAATGAACCGCAGAGAGTTCATCAAGTGTGGCGCTATTCTCGCTCCAACGATCAGAGCAACATCAGCATGGGCAAAAACCGAACAGCCCGAAATCGCATTCACCTTCGATGATCCGAAAACAGATATCTGCGGAGGTCTGCCGTGGCAAGAAATTAACACGCGCATGCTGGCGGCGCTCTCCAAGTACCACACCAAAACCGTTCTATTTGTGACCGGCAAGAGGGTGGACAGCGAGGATGGCCGCAGTCTGGTGGCCGCCTGGGACCGGTGTGTCCACGCTGTCGGCAACCATTCCTACTCGCACCTGTTTTTCAACGACGCCGACATTAAGCTCGCGAACTTTGAATCTGATGTCTTGAAAAACGAACCTTTGATTCACGGCTACACACACTTCACCCGCTTGTTCCGTTTCCCCTACTTCAAGAAGGCGAGACGGCTGAGAAGCGCGACGGCATGCGCTCTTTCCTCCAACGGCGGCAGTATCGAATTGGACGTGCCACCATTGATGCCTCGGACTGGGCAATAAGTTGGAGACTGGAAAAGCGCCTGGCCGGGGCCCCCAAAATGGACACCACTCCTTATGGAGAGTTTTTCAAGCAGCACTTGCTCTCTATTGAATACGCTCATGGGTGAAACGGTCGTGTCTGGCCCAATACGGGAATTGCAGGCAGGAAGTTTCCTCGGGGCAGTCCACGCCTTCTTCGTCCGGGCAGCCGATGAACACGGTCCTCTACATCTGAGACTTTGCACTCAGACCACCTGCACGCCCCTCCCTTGCCAACCGCGCTCCCGCCGTAGGAAACTTGGATATGAGGGTTCTCTCCCGATTCCTGGCAGCGGCAACGGATGCGTCCCACTTCCCTGCTCCCACCATCCCGGAAGTCGCCTTCCTTGGACGCTCGAATGTCGGAAAGTCGAGCGTGATCAACTCGCTGGTCGGCACCAAGCTTGCCCGCACCAGCTCCACTCCCGGGCGCACCCGCAGCATCAATTTCTTCGAAATCCGCTGGCCGGGAAAGCCGCGCCCCGAGCTGATCTTCGCCGATCTTCCAGGATACGGTTACGCCAAGATCTCGCGTGAGATCTCGCAGGAGTGGCCGAAGTTCATCGAGCCTTACCTGAACGAGCGGCCTACGCTGGCTCTCTGCGTCACGCTGATCGACGTCAACGTTCCCCCGCAGCAAAGCGATCGGCAGTTGCTCGATTTCCTGAACGCCTCCGGACGCCAGGTCTTGCTTGTCGCCACCAAAAGCGACCGCCTTTCGAACAATCAGCTCAACAATGTTCTGCGCACACTCGGGCAGGAATACCCCGCGGCTCGGCTGCTTCCTTTCTCCTCGAAAACCGGCGCCGGGCGTGATGAACTCTGGAAGCACATTCGCCAGGCGGCTGTGCCTGCCACAGAAACCTCCTCGCCCACTGCTCAACATTAGAAAGCCGTCTGATTCTTTCGCATCGCTAATCTCCGGCATTATTCCTTCCGATAGAAACAAGAGAGTTCCCGGAGTCGGGGCGGCGACCTGTTTTCTCCGATGCGGATTCAAAATGTAAGGCGGTTTTCACCGCAGGATTGTTACGGCTGATGAAAAATGAATGAAGGCACGACATATCTGAGGGCTTTGAAACAAGCCACCGGTGTGCCGTCAGGCGCGGCCGCAGCACCGGCGCGCGAGCCGGATCGGCTGATCGATAATCTATCCACAGCGCAGGGTAGCGAAAGCTTTCAAGGCGCCGAGAAACGACGCAGTCCGCGCTACAAATGCGAAGGCAGCGCCCAGTTGCGCGAGGAGGGATGCGACGTCCGCACCTGGTCCACCTTCACCGATATCAGCCTAAATGGGTGCTATGTCGAGGCGCAGGCCACATATCCAGCCGGAACGCTGCTGCACATGAAACTGGAAGCCAATGGCATCCGCGTGGAGACCAAGGGCAAAGTGCACATCTCGTATCCCTACCTGGGAATGGGCATCTCTTTCGAAGAAACGTCAGAAGAGAAGCGTGCCACCTGAAACAGTTGCTTGCAAGCCTTTCCCGTCCCGGCGTGATCATGGGACCGGGCGTCAACTCACCGCATCCATCCACTGGACCGATCGAATCCCTGCCCGCGGTCAGGCGCCCCGAAGCGGCAGTCCGCGCCCTGATCGAATTCTTCGAAATCCACCAAATCCTGATGCGCGACGACTTCGTCAAACTGATGAAGAAGACCCAGCAGTAAACAAGGTTTCGAGGTATCAACGTCCTCCCGGGAAGCCAAGATACGATCTGTTTCTGCGTGCTCTGCAGCATTTCTCTGCGAACTCTGCGGTAAATCACGAAACTGAAAACTCGCACCGGCGGCTCGACCGGAACCTTCTTTGAAACCTCTCCTCCACAACATTTCGCTATGATGATGGGTCATGTCTCTCTACCTGATAACTGGCGTTGCTGGCTTCATCGGATCGTCCCTGGCCCGTGCCGTACTCTCTCGCGGTGATCAAGTGCGCGGAGTCGACAACTTGTCCACGGGCAACCGCGAAAACATCTCAGATATTCTCGATCGCATCGACTTCCGTGAGGCTGACATTGTCGATCTCGACGCGATGCATAAGTCTTGCGCCGGAGTCGACTTTGTCCTGCACCAGGCCGCCATTCCTTCCGTTCCGAAATCGGTTCTCGACCCGCTCGGCAGCAATCGCGCCAACATCGACGGCACGGTGAACGTGCTGGTGGCCGCTCGCGATGCGAAAGTTAAGCGTGTGGTCTACGCCGCTTCGTCTTCCGCGTACGGCGATACGCCCACGCTGCCCAAGCACGAGGAGATGAAGCCGGATCCAATCTCTCCCTATGCCGTCGCCAAGCTGGCCAGCGAGCAGTACATGATTTCGTTCTATCGCTGCTACGGTCTCGAGACCGTTTGCTTGCGCTACTTCAACATCTTCGGCCCGCGCCAGGATCCATCATCGCCCTACTCGGGCGTGTTGGCCAAGTTCATCACGCAGATGCTTCGCGATGAGCAACCCACAATCAACGGGGACGGCGAACAGAGCCGCGACTTTACCTACATCGACAACGCAGTCGACGCGAACCTTCTAGCCTGCACCGCTCCAGCGACGAAGGCCGCAGGACAAATGTTTAACGTCGCTACCGGACGGAGAGTCACGCTGAATGAGACCTTCCACCTTCTGCAGTCGCTGACGTCCTACACAGGCAAACCGAAGCACGGCCCCGAGCGCGGCGGCGACATCAAGCACTCGCTCGCGGATATTTCGAAAGCGGAAGCCGGCCTCGGCTACAAACCCAAAGTAGACTTCGAAGAGGGCCTGCGGCGGACTGTGGATTGGTATCAAGGCAAGTAAGCGCCTGCGTCGGGAGACTGATCTCCGCTCGTGAGGTCGCTGCAAGAAGACTTGCTCCCCTGAGTTACACTTTGGCATGGTCCGCACGGGGTCCATCGCGGGTTGGATTGAAGCCTTAGCCCAAGACCTGCGCTACGCGGCTCGGGGACTTTGCAAGAGCCCGGTTTTTACGTTAGTGGCCGTCCTGACGCTGGCCATCGGTATCGGCGGCACCACCACGATTTTCACTGCGATTGATGCGCTTCTGCTGCGTCCACTTCCTTATCCCGACCAGGACCGACTCGTAGCTCTCTACAATCGCTTCCCGGAATTTGCGCATGAGCGCGGCCCCGTCTCCGGTACCGACGTAGCCCATTGGAGAGCCGACAATCAGGTATTCGAGCAAATTGAGTGTGTGTCGGGCCCGGACATGGTGGCCATGTCGGGCGCGGGCTCTGCGGAGCGCGTCGGTGTGCAGCACGTCAGTGTGCGGCTGTTTTCGCTGCTGGGTGTCAAAACTCTCCTGGGCAACATCCCCACGGACGCCGTGAATGAGAAGAAGGGATTGGACGGTGTCGCAATCAGCTATGAATTCTGGCAGCACCATTTCGGGGGCGACCCAAATGTGCTCGGGCGCAGTATCTTCGTCGACACAGCGTCAACAACGGTGATTGCAGTTTTGAATCCAGGATTCAACCTCTTTGGCACAGGAGTCCCCGAGGTTTACTTCATCCACGGCTTGGCAGATCCCGCAGACTCCGGTTTCGATGATCCCCGATTCCTGGTTGGCATCGGAAAATTGAAGCCAGGTGTTTCGGTTCAACAGGCTCAAGCCGCCATGAATGTGACGGCGCTTCATCTGGCTCAGGCCTTTCCCGATGTCTACAAAGGTATGGGAATTAGAGTTGATCCTTTGCAGAAGGGCTTGTTCGGCTGGTGGGAACAGACTCTGTATCTGCTTTTTGCAGCCGTCGGGTTTGTGTTGCTGATTGCCTGTGCCAACGTCGCCAACCTGCTGTTGGTTCGGGGTGAGGGACGGAAAAGGGAAATGGGAGTGCGGGTTGCGCTAGGTGCCAGCCGGAAAAGACTCGTCGGTCAACTGCTGACCGAGAATGTTCTGCTTTCGTTATTCGGAGGCGTGTTAGGGTTGGCATTGTCTTTTGGCGGCGTGCGGCTTCTTGATGTTTTGGCGCCGCAGCTGTTCCCGCGAACCACGACGATGGTTGTGGACGGCCGGGTCTTGCTGTTTACGTTGGGCATCTGTGTTCTCACTGGTCTGGTGTTTGGCCTGATCCCGGCGTATCGCGCATCGAGAAACGATGTCAACGAGTGCCTGCGTGAAGGCGGCCGCAGCACGGCATCCCGATCCCGTCATCGCTCGCGCAACATCATCGTAGTAGCCGAGATCGCAGTGGCGCTGGTGTCGCTGATTTGCGCGGGACTGATGATCAACACACTGACTCGTATCTTGCGCACCAGCCCCGGCTTCAATCCCGAGCATCTGCTCGCAGCGGAAGTGCGGCTGACCGGCGAGAAGTATATGGACGCGACCCAGCAAGACAAAACCGGGCTGAACGTGATTCACCCATCTGTCGGAATTTTCTGCCGTCAGGCGCTGGAACGCGTTGGCAGCATCGCAGGCGTGGAAAGTGTCGCGTTGGTCGCTTGGCTGCCGCTTTCCGAAAACGCAGAACCTGCTTTCCCTGGCTTTACCATTGCAGGCCGCGCCGCCCCTCCTCGGGCAGAACGGCCGAGAGTTCTCCTGGAGGGAGTCAGCTCAAATTATTTCGGTTTGATGGGCATCCCCATCCTGCGAGGCCGCGGCATCACCGGGCAGGACACCGAAAGCTCTTTGCCGGTCGTGGTGATCAACCAAGCCACGGCGCGACGGTTCTGGCCAAATCAAGATCCAGTCGGCCAAACGATCACCTTCGATTCTTCCCCGGAGGAGCGGCCGCGACAAATCATTGGCGTTGCGGGGAACGTGAAGCGATTTGCCCTCGTGCAGGAGCCCGAACCTGAGGCCTACGTCAACATCCTGCAACTGCCGCCGCACACTATGCCCGGTTGGACGGAGAGCCGCGTTCACAAGACCATTGTGATCCGCACCCAGTCGGTCTCGCCGGCGCTGATCCGGAACGTGCGTACGGTTCTTTCACAGCTCGCACCAGACTCGCCGGTGTTTGGAATTACGAGGGTCGACCAGATGGTTGCGAATTCGGCGCGGCAGTGGCGTTCTCTGAGCCAATTGTTGGGCCTCTTTGCCGGAGTAGCATTGCTGCTCGCCGCCATGGGAATCTATGGCGTGATCTCGTACTCGGTGGGCGAGCGCAGTCATGAGCTTGGGCTGCGAATGGCACTAGGGGCGCAGAGGAAGAATGTGCTTCGTCTGGTGTTGGGGCAGGCCATGATGCTCTCGATCCTCGGCGTTATGATTGGCGTGGCCGGATCTTTCGCTGCTGCGCCGTTGCTTGCTGAATTCCTCTACGGGGTCAAACCTCACGATCTGTTGACCATGGTTCTAGTTTCATCCCTGCTGTACGCGGTGACACTCCTCGCCAGCTACATTCCAGCCTGCCACGCTACTGCGATCGATCCCATGCAGACGCTTCGGCACGATTAAGTTTCGGCGGGCAGCTTCCCCACCCAAGCGAGAACGGAAATAGGTTGTCAATGGATTGGGCATTCCATGAGTCGCAACTACGCTTCGACATTCGCGCAGAACGCGAAGAATATGAGTTTCTGTTCAACCACCAGGCGAGAGTTTTGCAGGATCGGCTCGCGCGGTGCGGGGGCGGCGACCGGACCAGACGGCCCGGCATTCCCGAGTGGAAAAAAGTCTATTTGAAAGAGTCGGCAGAACGAAAGCTGCCGCATCAAGCGAGGGTCCTCGGCTGGGGCAAAGAAAAGAGACATTACTACGCGTGCAAAATCACTTATTCTGGACCTAAGGCAATGACCGCTAATGCGGAAGAATTCGGGATTCACTCTCGCTCGCTTACTCGTGTCGCAGTGACTCAATCGGATCCAGTCGTGACGCGCGGAACGCCGGAATCATCCCACTGATCAGCCCCACCGCACCAAGAATCACCGTCGACGCGATCAGCGTCGCAGGCTGGATGATCAGTCGTATGTCTCCCGCCTCGCCGTTCTTCGCAAACGCGCTGTACAGGGTAAGCCGTCCCACCGATAGCGCCACTATGTAGGCGAGAATGACTCCCAGCACGCCGCCGATGAAGGTAATCGTCAGGGCCTCGGCCAGAAACTGCATCAAGATGTAACGCCGCCGCGCCCCGAGTGCCTTCTGCACACCGATTTCCCGCGTGCGCTGCGTGACCGAAACCAGCATGATGTTCATCAGCCCAACCCCGCCGATGCCCAATGTCAGCGTCCCGATGAATCCCATCAAAATCTTCAGCCCCAGCGTGATGATCTCGAACTGGTGCAACTGGTTCATCAGGTTAAACACGCGCACCGCTTCCCGGTCGGACTCGTTAAACTTGTGCTGCCCGGCTAAAATCGTCCGCACCGCGGGCTCGATCTTCTGATACTCCGGCGTCTGATAGTTGAACCAGATCGTATCCAGATAATGCGTACTCTTCAGATCGCTCATCGTGCTAAAGGGAACGTAAACAACGCGGTTGATGTCGTCATTCCCTTCCTGCATCTTGGCGGCCAGCACGCCAACCACCTCGAAGCTGATGCCATCGAGCCTTATGTACTCGCCCACCGCGTTGCGTCCGGAAAAAAGCTTTTCCTTTGCCTCCGAACCAATCACCGCCACGCGACCGCGCTGCACCTGGTCTTCCATGTTGTAGAAGCGTCCCACGCCCTGCTTGAGCGAACGGATGTCATACACGTCAGGATTGTTCCCGCTCACCGGAAAAGTAAATACTCGATTCTCGTACTGCACATTCGCCTGCTTGTCGACGCTTGGCGTGATGTGCGTGATTTGCGGCAGATTCGTGGCAAGCGCGTCGACATCTTCCTGCGTGAAGCGGACTGCCTCTCCCGACTTCTGACCGCCGGCCTGCATCGAAGT
>DATMOO010000360.1:0-12151 GCA_035568275.1 Candidatus Sulfotelmatobacter sp. | reverse complement strand
GATAAATTCCAATCTCAGTCAATGCACGTGAAAGCACAGTGGTCGCATCGAGGTGAGCAAATGTCGTTGCCGGCGCGGGATCGGTGAGGTCGTCGGCGGGCACGTAAATCGCCTGCACCGAAGTGACGGATCCTTTCTTCGTCGACGTGATGCGCTCCTGCAGTTCGCCCATTTCAGTTGCCAGATTCGGCTGATAGCCCACGGCGCTAGGCATTCGGCCCAGGAGCGCGGATACTTCGGAGCCTGCTTGCGTGAAGCGAAAGATATTGTCGATGAAGAGCAGCGTGTCAGCGCCCTCCGCGTCGCGGAAGTATTCGGCGACGGTGAGTCCGGTCAGGGCGACGCGGAGACGCGCGCCTGGGGGCTCCGTCATCTGTCCATAAATGAGCGCGGCTTTCGATTCGGCGGGCTTGCCGGGCTTGATGACGCCTGACTCCGACATTTCCAGCCAGAGGTCGTTGCCTTCGCGGGTGCGCTCACCGACGCCCGCAAAAACTGAAAAGCCGCCGTGATTTTTGGCGACGTTGTTGATCAGTTCCATGATGACGACGGTCTTGCCTACGCCCGCGCCGCCGAACAATCCGATCTTGCCGCCCTTCAAAAAGGGCTGGATGAGGTCGATGACCTTCACGCCGGTTTCGAACATCTCGGCGCTTGTCGCCTGCTCATCGAACGCCGGAGCGAGGCGGTGAATCGGCATTCTCTCCTTGTATTCGATGGGGCCAAGTTGATCGACCGGTTCACCGATGACATTCATCACGCGGCCGAGCGTGCCGCGGCCTACGGGCACCGAAATCGGTCCACCCTGGTCAATGGCCTTCATGCCACGCACCATGCCGTCGGTCGGCTGCATGGCCACGCAGCGAACGCGGCCTTCGCCGAGGTGCTGCTGCACTTCGAGGATGACCTTGATCGGCGTCGGAACGTTGAAGCCGTCGCTCACAACTTCGACCGCCTCATAGATCGGAGGCAGTTGTCCTTCGGCAAACTGGACGTCGACCGCGGGTCCTGCGATTTGAATAACGTGTCCTACGTTTTGTGGCATATCTTTTCTCGTAGAGACGCAACTTGTTACGTCTCCCTCTCCGGATGCAAAAGACGTTGCAAGCAACGTCTCTACAGCTACATCGCCGCGGCGCCGCTGACGATCTCGATAATCTCTTTCGTGATCTTCGCCTGGCGAGCACGGTTCATGACGAGCGTCAGGGAATCGATCATGTCAGTCGCATTGTTGGTGGCCGAATCCATGGCGGTCATGCGGGCCGCATGCTCGGCGGCTACCGACTCCAACAGCGCCCGGAAAATCTGGATGCTTACATACTTCGGCAGGAGCGCGCGGAACAGCTCCGCCGGCGGCTGCTCGTAAATGTAGTCGACTTGGGAAGTGCCGAACTGCGAAGCCGATATCTCGGAGCCGTCGGTCGCGCGCAGGCCCACTCCGGCGCTCACGGCCGCCTCTTTAGCTTTCTTCTTTTCTTCTTCCGTCATTTCCTCGGTCAGGCGGACTGCTCGCTCGCCGACCTGCTCGATGGGAAGAATCTGCTCGACGATGAGGCGCTGGGCGATTACAGATTTGAATTCGTTGAAGACCAGGTAGACCGAATCGATCTCTTCTCTGCAGTAGCGCCGAATGACGCTTTCCGCCAACGCCGATGCCTGCGCGAACTCTACCTTGCCGAGAATGCCGACGTGCTCGCCGGCGATCTGTAGCGCCGCAGCGCGTTCCCCGGCCGGCTCAACTTCTTCGAGCAATTCCTCTGGTTCGGCCAGGCTGTGCGTCTGTATCGCGGCTGCAGCATAACGACGCCGTAAGAAATCGCGCCCCTTGCGGCCAATCGCTTCGATGTCAATATTCTTACCGGCTTTAGATTCCAGAAACCGTGCGGCCGCCTTGAGAATATTTGCGTTAAACGCGCCCGCGAGCCCCTTGTCTCCGGTGACGATGATCAGCAGGATCGTCTTCTCTTCCCGCTGGGCCAGCAGAGGATGTTTCGGCTCGCCGGTCTCGGGATCGTAGATCTCGGCGCGGGCCACAAGCGACTTCAGGACATTCGTCAGCATCTGCGCGTACGGACGCGACGCCAGAGCGCGCTCCTGGGCGCGGCGCAACTTCGCGGCCGAGACCATCTTCATGGCCTTGGTGATCTGCCGCGTGTTGATCACGCTGCGGATGCGGCGCCGGATGTCGAGAATGTTAGGCATTTCTTGTAGAGACGTAACTTGTTACGTCTCGCTCTCACCACGTGGACAGAAGAGACGTTGCAAGCAACGCCTCTACGAATTACTTCGCTACTGCTTCGCGCGACGCCACGAACTGCTGCTTGGCTTCCTTAATCACGTTCTGCATCTGCGTCTTCAGCTGATCGTCGAGAATCTTCTTCTCCATGATCGCGCGCAGGATTCCGGGATTCGTCGAGTCTACGTACTTGAACAGCTCTTTCTCGAATTCGCGGACCTGAGCGACCGGCATGTCGTCGAGGAATCCGCCTGTGCCGGCCATGATGATCAGAATCTGCTTCGAAAACGGCAACGGCGAGAACTGGTTCTGCTTCAGGAGTTCGACCAGGCGTTGTCCGCGATTCAACTGGGCCTGAGTGGCCTTGTCGAGATCGCTACCGAACTGCGCGAATGCCGCCAGTTCGCGGTACTGCGCCAGTTCTAATTTCAGAGTGCCGGCGACCTGGCGCATGGCTTTGATCTGCGCGCTGCCGCCCACGCGGCTTACCGACAACCCGACGTTCACGGCGGGGCGTACGCCTTGGTTGAACAAATCGGTTTCCAAATAGATCTGGCCGTCGGTGATTGAGATGACGTTGGTCGGGATGTACGCCGAGACGTCGCCAGCCTGCGTTTCGATGACGGGCAGAGCTGTCAGGGATCCGCCGCCGTTTTTATCGCTCAATTTCGCCGCGCGCTCAAGCAGGCGAGAGTGGAGGTAGAAAACGTCTCCGGGATAGGCTTCGCGGCCCGGCGGACGGCGCAGCAGCAACGAGATCTCGCGATACGAAGCTGCGTGCTTCGACAAGTCGTCATAGATCACCAGCGCATGACGCTTGGTGTCGCGGAAGAACTCGCCCATCGCGCACGCGGCATAGGGTGAAATGTACTGCATGGGAGCTGGCTCGGATGCTGAGGCAGCGACGACGATGGTGTACTCCATCGCCCCGGCATCCTCGAGAATCTTGACGACCTGGGCAATCGACGAGCGCTTCTGGCCGATCGCGTTATAGATGCAGATGAGGTCGTTGCCTTTGCTGTTGATGATGGTGTCGAGAGCGACGGCAGTCTTTCCGGTCTGGCGGTCGCCGATGATCAGCTCGCGCTGGCCACGGCCGATCGGGATCATGCTGTCGATGGCCTTCAATCCAGTAGCCATCGGTTCACGCACCGGTTGACGATCAATGACGCCGGGGGCGAGGCGCTCCAGCGCAATAAACTTGTCGGTCGAGATGGGACCTTTGTCGTCGATGGGCTGGCCGAGGGAGTTCACCACCCGTCCGATCATGTTGTCGCCGACGGGCACGCTCATGATGCGTCCGGTGCGCTTGACCTCGTCGCCTTCCTTGATCTCGGTGAATTCGCCGAGGAGCACGACGCCGACCTGGTCTTCTTCCAGGTTCATCGCGATGCCGGCCACGCCATGCGGGAACGACAACAGCTCGCCGGCCATGACTTTGTCCAGACCGTAAACACGCGCGATGCCGTCGCCCAGGGTGATGACGGTACCCGTCTCGTCCACGGAGACCTTGGTCTCGTAGTTCTCGATCTGCTCGCGGATTAGCTTGGTAATTTCGTCTGCCTTGATTTGTGCCATAAGAAAGCTTTCAGCTCTCAGCTTCGAGCCACGAGCTTCGAGCAACCACTGCGCACGCTCGTAGCTCAGAGCTTGAGGCTCACAGCTAGGAGCTTATCGCCTCTTTAATCCTCTCCAACTGGCCCTTCACGGATCCGTCGTAAATGGTGCTGCCGATGCGGACTACGGCTCCGCCCAGTAACGACGGATCCAATCCATAGCTTGCGCGCACTTTCTTGCTGGTCGCCTTTTCGATCTGCGTTTCCAGCGTGCGCTTTTCGGCGTCGCCCAGTTCGCGGGCACTGGAAATCTGCGCTTCTGTAAAACCCAGCCGTGCGTCGAGTTCTTTCTCCAACTGCTCGACGATTCGCGACAGAAATGGCAGGCGGCGGTGGTCCATGAGCACAGCGACCAGGTTGCGAACGGGTTTATCGATTCCGTTTCGCTGCACGATGGCATCCAGCAACTTGCGTTTCTGATCGCCAGGAACGGCAGGATTCTCCCAAACCCGTCGCAACTCCACACTCTCACCATAGAGTGTCACAATCTGCCGCAATCCGCCGAGGGCCCGAGCCGCGTCGAGGTGCGCATCGAACACTACGTCAGCGAAAGCGCGGGCGTAGGTGCTGGGGACGGAGGCCATCTAGTTTCCGCCCTTTCCTGACGTCTCGGAAGCTGACCCGAGCTGACCGGCAAAATTGCGCACCAGAGCCTGATCGGTGGCGGGATCGACGTGAATCTGTTTCTGGGCAAGACCAACGGCAAGGTCGGCGGCGTGGGCCGTCAATTGGCGGCGTGCGGCTTTGACGGCGGCGACAATCTCCTGCTCCGCCATGGCGACGATCTTCTGCGCATCTTCTTCCGCGGCAGCTTTAAGGCGTGCTTCCTCCGCCTCGCCCTCTTTTTCCGCGGTATCGCGCATCATGCCGATTTCGACATCAAGCTTTTGCAATCGCGATTCGATGTCTGCGAGTCTGCGACGAGCTTCTTCGCTGGCTTTCTGCGCCTCTTGCATGGCCTTCTGGATGGCGGCGGTGCGGTCGCGGAAGATTCCGGGAAGGAACTTGCGTCCGGCCCAGATAAGGAGAGCAGCGATTACCGCAAAGTTGAAAACGAGGCAGGCCCAGTACGACTGCTGCGTATTCAGTCCCGTAATGCGCGAGATCATCTGGACGGAAGCCGAGTGCTTGAACTCCTCCCTCTCATCGCCTTCTCCAGCGGCTTCCCGGCTCTCATGGACGAGTTGCCGTCCTGGACCCCTTCGCGCCTCATCTACGCGGCCCTGCTTTGGCTGGGGACGAGCGGGCGCATCTTGCGCTCGCAGCGGAACGACAATGCAACTGACCAGCAGCAGCGCGAGAATCCCGATCCGCAAGACCCGAGTCGATTTCATCAACGCCCCGCTCCCGCCGGCTGCAGTACGCGGCGCACGATGTCCCGGGCAAGGGCAGCCGCTTCCGCCTGCAATCCCTGCTCGGCCGCAACACGATCTTTTTCGATGGCGACCTTGGCAGCCTGAACGTGCGCCTGTGTTTTGTTACGCGCCTCGGCGACTGCTTTGGCGCGAGCCTGCATCGCCGCCTGGCGCTTCGCTTCCTGGGCGCGGAAGACCGCCGCCCGGGCCTCGCGCAGACTCTGCTCGTATTCGGCGGTACGTGCCTCGGCTGCCGCGATATCCGCCTTCGATTTCTCGATGGCGCCCTCGGTCTTGTTGTGCCGCTCCTCGAGCACGCGCCGCAACGGCTTGTGCACGATCGTCGTGTAGAGTGCATACAACAGCGCCAACATAATTACCGTCGGAACCGATCCGAGCAGTAATTTGCCTAGTTGTTGGAGTGTCTCATCCATGGGATGCTGAGCTAGATCGAGAAAATGAGGGCTATGAAAACTGTTAAGTCTAACGTCCGGATAAGTTTAATGTCAACGCAAGAAGATCGGTTTAGGGCGCGCGAGAGCAGGACGAAGTGCCGTGGCAGGAATCCAGGTGACCACCGGATTACCATTGAAAAATAAGGGGTTTACCTTACTGAGCTCGGTAGCATCGGGAGAGCCGCATATTTCTGCACATATCCCTTGACTTCATAGTAAAGAGGATTAGCATAGATACATCACCTCCGATCCAATTCAGGATCGAATGGGCCGATAGCCAAGGAATGTCACCGCTTCTTGGTTGCCGGCCCATTTAAATTGTTCGATTCTCCAGACTTTCGTAATCTTCTTCCGAATCTTCCAATGTTCCCTTCTCGACGCATCGTGCTCTAATTTCACCTATCCGCCCTAGGAATCTCCAGTAGAGGTATCTGTGAATCGGACATTAGCTCTCTTGCTCTGTCTAATCGCTCTGATTGCGGGATGGGCGGCCTATTCAAGAGTAGCGCCACAACCCACCAGCGCGTGGCGTCGATTCCACCCAAGGTTGAGGGTCTCAGGATCTACTTTGTCCCCATCGGGGGTTTTCCTGTCGAAGACCTGCAGCCGCTGGTTCAGTTCTACCGCGAGAAATACAAACTCGAAATTACCGTCTTGGACCGCATTCCCCTGGACCCCGCAACGCTGGACACATCCCGCAGGCAACTGATGGCGGAGAACCTCGCCGCCACCCTTCGAAAGGGTGTGCCGGAGCCTGCCAGAAACCCAGACGGCCTGTTGATCGGATTTACGACCGAGGACATGTACCCGGTATCACAAGGGTGGCGGTTTGCTTTTGGCTGGCGACTTAGCAGCGCGCGCGCAGCAGTCGTTTCAACCGCCCGTTTGAGCCTGCCTGCCGTCAGCCAAACCTCGGACCAGGATCTGCTGGCCGCCCGACTGCGGAAGATCGTCACCAAAGACATCGGCATCCTTTACTTTGGGTTGCCCCAGAGTGAGAATCCGAAAAGCGTGCTCTACAACCAGATCATGGGAATTGAAGAACTCGACGCGGTCGGCGAGGATTTCTGATTTCTCCAAAAATTGTATCGTCTACTTCTCTGCTGCAAACACAACTTTCCCCCCGACCATCGTCGTCACGACTTTGGTTTTGGAAATCTCTTCGGGCTTCACCGAGAAGATGTCCTGCGACAGCACCGCAAGATCCGCCTCTTTTGCCACTTCGAGTGTTCCCAGTTTGTCTTCCGAAAACCTGGCGTAGGCTGAACCCTGCGTGTACGCATTCACCGCTTGTTCGACCGTGATGCGCTCCTCCGGTGTGTAGACATCGTTTGTGGCTAAGTATCCGGCCTGGCCTGCGCCATCGAATACACCTCCAGGAAAATCGCTGCCGCTGACTGGCTTCCAGATTTGGCGTGTGACGGCCTCCTGCATCGCGATGAATGGATTTGGAGGCCAGATACACGGCCAGTCGCTGCCGAAGGCCAATCGCGCCCCACTTTTTTCGATGCTCTGCCAGCGGTCGGTCGTGGTCCGGTCCTTGGGATCGTAGTTCGAGCCATTCTCATCACAGCAGAAACTTGGCTGCATACTCGTGATGAGCTGAAGTTTGGCCACGCGGGGGATATCAGCCGCGGGCAGGAAGTCTCCATGCTCGATGCGGAAGCGGCGGTCGCGCGGGCCGTTGACGCGCTCGGCTTCTTCGTAGGTATCGACCACCAGGTGTGTGGAGTCGGGACGATACGCGTGGGTCATGATCTGGAATCCCCGCTTGTCCAACTCGAGCACCAGTTTCTTATACTCGGCGGGCTGGTAGGTCAGGGGCGGGATGAGTCCGGTGCCGCCGTCCACGAAAAATTTCACGAGATTCGCCGAAACCCAGTCATCGTGATAGAGCGTGCGCGCCTTCTCGAGGTCCGCTAGAAACTCCGGCGTCAGGTGATGATTCACCGCGACCGCTCCAAAAGATGTGCGCGTGCGGACGGTCAATTCGCCGCGATCGCGCAGCGCTGCGTAGAGCTGTATCTCAGCCAGGTTCCCCGTCGCATTCACCAGGCTGGTGATGCCGAACTGGTTCAGGTGATGAGCGGCTTCGCGCAGGAACTTGAGCTTTTCCTCTTCTGGAAACAGTGGCTGCAGCGCGCGTTCCATGATGGCCATGGCGGCTTCGAGCAGAAGTCCGCTGGGATGTCCGCTGGCATCGCGAATGATGTTCTTCTCTTCCTCCGGATCGGCGACCGATTCATCCGTGATGCCTGCCAGGGCGAGTGCCTTCGCATTGAGCAGAAGAGAATGTTCCGCCGTGTGATGCACGATCACCGGTCGATCTGGGACGGCCCGGTCGAGCAATTCATGCGTCGGAGTGGAAGGAGGCGTGGTGCTGAAGTCTGCACGGACAATCAGCACCTTCCCGTTGGGATGACTCGCAGCATACGCCTTGATCTGCTCGACGAACTTTTCAGGATTGTCGGGAGTAATCGTCCCCTCGGGGGTCGACAAATTAAGGCCCTGCAGTTCCAGTCCGCCGAACCACATATGAACATGCGAGTCGGAGATGCCCGGGATCACAGTCCGGCCCTGCAGATCGATCACTTTCGTTTGTGTTTGCTTATGAGTGAGGATTTCCTGATCTGTACCCACGGCTTCGATGCGAGTCCCTGAAATGGCCAGAGCCTGCACCCATGGCGCCTTGGGATTGCCGGTGTAGATGTGGCCGTGAATCAGAACGGTGTCGCTGGCGAAAACTTCCGCTGACAAGAAGACTGCCGCTGCTGCACAAAGGATCACGACGGATCGACGTGCAAGCATCGTTTGCCTCCGGTCGAAGAATAGCGTCCGCCAGTGTAACCCTAGTATGGGCTTATTTGGTTCTTATCAGCTCAGGATAAGTTCGACGAATCCACGTCTCAACATCCGTACGGAGACTCTTGGCAAGTCGCAGCATTTCTTCAGCCTCGCGGTCAGAAATGCTGCCCGCAGCATCATAATTGCTCAAGTTGCGCTTTTCCGAAAACCATCCAAGGTATGAATGAGCGTTCGATCCGGCGCGACTGTGAATTCGAGGGCTTGAATGACGCGGTAGTGATGATTATCCCGCGATGCTCGATAGCCTGGCCGCGAGTGCCGCTGACTGCAAGGCTGAGTTGTAGGCAATGGCGAGCCGCCAGTCTGCAGGCAGACCTTTCACCTGGGACGCGGCCAGGTCACGGTCCGCTATCCCCAACAGGTCTGCGATCTCTTGAGCGCTGGTGACATGCTGGACGAGCTATTTAGTCGCCAGCTTTGCAAGGTCATTTCGCGTCCCGATTACAAAGAGATTCTTGCCAGTCATGATCGATTTCAGGAAGTGATGACCGGCCTTCAGCTTGGAGCGAAATTCTGCAACCGGAAACACCGCGGTGTTAATCTCGCGGCGGATTGTCTTCTGGGCCGGCGCCAATGCTGACACGACTTCGCCAAATGTAGCTTCTCCCAAAACCATCAGATCGACGTCACTATGCGCTTGTTCCCGCTGCCGCGCCACCGAGCCGTAAATAAAGGCGACTTCCACCTTTGTCCCCAGGATTGCCAACGCGGATCGGATGGAGTTACTGACCCCCACAGTTTTTGCAATCAATCCTCTCATTTCCGAAAAAACGGGACTCTGCGAATTGGCCTGGTACAAAACTTGAATGCCTCGCGCACTCCGAACGATGAGGCCGAGATCTGTAAGATGACTTAATTCACGTTGCAAGGCTCCATGACCGCCCCCTATGGTCCGCACGAGTTGTCTAAGATGAAAGGACTCGTCCGTATGGCCGTACAGCAAAGCCAAGAGGAACTTCGAGTCCGGCCAAATAAGCCGGTTCCTCCCGGTTGAAGCGAGATCGTACTCATATTGGGTACGTATGTACCCTATCTGGGTACATGCCTCAAGCGGTGGATTTCACTGCCCATCCTTTGACTTTTCTGATGACCGACTCTGGACCTTCCACTTCGAGCTCTACCGCACCGTCTTGATACGTCCGTGAGTAAATGCGCGCTCGCGCTTCGAGCATCGCCAAGGTCTTGCCTTCTTTCTGTGGGACCCGCAGCTTGATGCGGCTGATCTGATCTTCCTCGACGATCGTGTCGATGCGCTTCAGCAAAGTATCCAGGCCCGTGCCTTCGACCGCTGAGACGTAAACGGTTCGTGAACTCTCGCGCGCGGCATCGGCGATCAAGTTTTCCGCCACTTCCTCATCCAGCAGATCGACTTTGTTCATCACCCGCAGGCGCGGCTTCTTCTCAGCTTCCAGTTCCTTCAGAACAATTTCCACCTGCGCGTCCTGTTCGGCGGAGAGGCGGCTGCTGGCGTCGGACACATGCAAGACGAGCGATGCTCGCTGCACTTCTTCAAGCGTCGCGCGAAATGCCGAGACAAGAGTATGCGGCAGGTTGCGGATGAAACCGACGGTATCCGACAGAAGCACTTTGCGTTTGGATGGCAGATCCACTGCCCGAAGTGTCGGATCCAGAGTCGCGAACATCTTCGGCGACGACAACACTCCAGCCCGGGTCAAGGCGTTAAATAATGTTGACTTGCCGGCATTCGTGTATCCCACAAGGGCGACGGTGGCCACCGGAGCGGACTCGCGGCGCTGCCGCTGCTGGGCGCGAATGCGTCGGACATTTTCCAGTTGTTGTTCGACGTGCCGCACCCGCCGGGCGATCTTTCGGCGGTCGGTTTCCAACTTGGTTTCGCCAGGCCCGCGCGTGCCGATTCCGCCGCCGAGCTGCGACATCTCGACGCCGTGTCCTGCCAGGCGCGGCATCATGTAATGCAACTGCGCCAGTTCGACCTGCAACTGGCCTTCCCGGGTTCGCGCGTGCCGGGCAAAGATGTCGAGGATAAGCTGCGTGCGGTCGATCACTCGTCGCTCAATGATTTTTTCGATGTTGCGTTGCTGCGATGGACTGAGATCGTGATCGAACAGGAGAACGTCGGCATCGAGCGACGCTGCGGCCCCGGCAATTTCCTCAAGCTTGCCGGCGCCCACTAAAGTAGCCGGATCGGGCCGATCCCGCCGCTGCAGGATTTCGCCCACGACTCTGGCTCCCGCGCTTTCGGCGAGGGTCCGCAACTCAGCGAGCGATTCTTCGGCGTCGAACTCGGGAATGCTGGGCCGCCCGTCGGATTTCGGCGCCGCGGCGGAGCCAGCCACGGCATCGCGGGCAGCTGCCGCTTGAGCCGTAACTGCGCGCTTGGCAGCGCCTCGGCTGCGCGTCCGCGCATCCAGTCCGACCAGGAACGCACGTTCCGTCTCAGGGTTATCTCTGGTCGCGACCGTGCCCAAGGGCGCACGGCCTCGCTTGCGCGCCAAGTCGCGGGATTTCTTGCGATGAGAACTTCCCAAAGCCGAAGAGCCTGTCTCTATCCCTATCCCTCGGTGCCCGAGGCGCTCGCAACCGTACCAGCAGCAGACGCTGCAGCTTGCGCTTTCTCCGGGTGCACCGCATGGGTCACGTGAGTCGACGCCACTCGTCCCATGACCACTGTGGAGATGGCGTGCTTGAAGATGAGTTGCTCCTGACCGTTCGCCTCCAGCACCACGGAGTACTTGTCAAAAGAGCGGATGCGGCCCGTCAGCTTGACCCCGCTGAGCAGGTAAATCGTAATGCTGGCTCTCTCTTTACGGGCCGTGTTAAGGAAGGAATCCTGAATATTTTGCGCCGGCTTATTGCTGTCCATAGCCGATCTCCTCAATTGTGTAGACTGCGACTTTCCAGCTGCCGGCCCACGAGCGCAATGGGCAGGCTCAATCAACAGCCTGTTCCTGGAAGCCTTCCCGCTGCCACAGGAACAAGGGGGGACAGTCCCACTGGGCCCACACTTACAGGTTCGGCCATCCCAGCGGAGTAGATGTCTGTACCATACGGCGATCCGCCGCGCATTTCAACCGAAAGTTGCCGGGAAACGTTGTCGCAGTTGACATTAGCGCCTGTGCTAGAGCAGACTTGCGGTCGAATTTAACAACAGGCCGGTTTTCGGAATGCCCTTTCTGCCGTTGGCGTTGCGGAATCCGCAATCTGCACATCGAATTTCCGGAGGAGATCGATGCACTTCGTCATGTCATTCCTGGTCCAACCCACGATTTCAGGAGCGGAGGCCGCCAAGTTCATCCTGCGCTGGTTTCACCTCATTGCCGGTATCACCTGGATCGGTCTGCTGTACTTCTTCAACCTGGTGAATGTGTCGTTCATGAAAACGGTGGACGCCGCTGTCAAACCCAAAGTCTTCGAGAACATGACCCTGCCTGCATTGAACTGGTTCCGCTGGAGCGCGCTGGTGACGGTGTTCCTGGGCTTCTGGTATTGGGGACAATTTCTGGTCGCACCGGACGCGCAACGGGACGGCGGCAGTTCGGGTAAAACCCAGGGCCTTTTCCTGCTGATCTGGATCGTGGTGTTCTTTCTGCTCTACTTCGTAATCAAGAAAGCGACGCCCAACGGATACGTACTCGGCGCGAT
>DATMOO010000359.1:0-7489 GCA_035568275.1 Candidatus Sulfotelmatobacter sp. | reverse complement strand
ATATTCGGCAAGCGCACCAAGGCTGCGGTTATACAATTCCAGCGCGATTTCAAATTGAAGTTAAAAGACGGCAAAGTTGGGGATGAAAACCCGTAAGGCCCTGGCGATGCGCGTCTTGGTGATTGAAGGAACGATTTCTCGCAAGCCTAACCCCAGCCCTGTTACTCCAAAACCTGCACCACCTCGTCCGTCGGTGACTCCGGTTGTGCCAACCCTGCCTCCTGCGAACAAGCATTGGCTATTTCAGGCGCAGCCGGCAACCGGGCTCACACCGCCGCCATTTTTCTCGACTGCCAGTCCTTCTGCTTCAGTCGTTACCGGGCAAGTCAGCTTCGGAATCGTCTATCGGACCGCGTCGGAAGGGCCGCACTGGGAGTTCGGCGGCGCCTTTCAGCCAAGTTTTAACAGCCAGAATTCACCTACCGACCCGCGCTACACCCTCCAACTTCAGGGCAGCGTCACATACGCCGACCCTTATTCTCGCGGGCGATTTCATACCGCCCTTTTTGGCCAGGTCATGCTTCCGACAAATCTCGCTCGACATCATTGAGGATAAATGGAACATATTTTCCCAGGCCGGCGTGCAACTGGCTGGGCAATGGACATTGTGCGGCCACCCGGGTGGATGCGCCGGCCAACTCACCTTCGGCCCCGTGTTCACCGTACTCGGCACCACGATTCAGTCGGACCTCAGTAGGGCAGGCGTGGGTTTTGAGGTTAAGGAGTGGAGACTAGCAACCGATCACAGTTCTCGTTTGAGCCGAGCAGATTATGGAACCTTTCAGGTTGTGCAGTCGTACCATAAGGTGGGAGGCGCAGCTATGTACTGCAACTATTGCGGAAGAGTGATTCAGGACGATGCCTTAGTTTGTGCTTACTGCGGGATCCGGGTGGGAGCCTCGTTGGCCCGGCTAAAACTGGTCCGTCCGCGCCTGGGTCGCAAGGTCGCCGGCGTTTGCCTCGGATTCTCCGAGTACTTCGACATTGACGTCACACTGGTCCGAGTCGTGTGGCTGATCGTCGCGTTCATGACGGGTGTCGGCTTCCTTTCCTATCTGATTGCGTGGATCATCATGCCGGAAGAGCCTCTTCTACTTCCCGCGCCTCAACTGGGCGCGCAACAGGCGACGAACCTGTAACTCCTCCGCCACCTTCGCTGGATGCAGCCCATGCATCCGGCCCGACGGGCGGGTCCAAGGAGCAAAGTAATGTTGAACTCGCCAGCACGGCTTTTGGCGTTTGGTCTGGTGTTTGCACTGGTGCCGTGGTTAACAAATTCCCAGGCGACGGGACACGCTCCAGTTGATAAAACGACCCCTGTCGCGAGACTGGTGAACACTTGTCTGATCACGGCGAACGTCGACCAGCTCGTTCAGTTTTACGAGCCCATTCTGGCGCTGAAGGCGCAGAGGTCGGGGAAAGATTACGCTGAATTTCGTACAGGGGCGGGAGTACTGGCAGTTTTCTCGGCAGCGGCCCAAGAAAAGTACATTCCCGGTTCGGCCGAAGCGGCGAAGAATCGAAGCGCGATCTTGGAATTCCGGGTCAGCGATGTCGACCAGGAATATGTCCGACTTCAGATTCTCGTGAAAACCTGGGTCAAACCACCGACAACCCAGCCTTGGGGTACTCGTTCCATTTACTTCCGAGACCCTGATGGAAATCTCGTGGATTTTTATACGCCCGCGAAACCGTGATGACCACGATATCAGGTAAATTGTCTGCATGCAGCCCGCTTTCTCGCAGACAATCAAGAATGTCGACGCCGAACTTTTCTACTGGATCCTCGGCGACGGTCCTCCAGTCGTCCTTCTCCATCCCTTTCCCGCCAATCACGAATTCTGGTTGCCGGTTGCCGAAGCGCTGGCATCGCGCTATCGGCTAATCCTTCCCGATCTGCGTGGACATGGAGAATCCGGCGCAGGAGAAGGCCCCGCCACCATGGCCAAGCATGCCAGCGATGTCGCGCGTGTGATGGATGATGCCGGCGTTGGCCGTGCCCCGCTCATCGGAGTGTCGATCGGCGGATATCTTCTCTTCGAGTTCTGGCGAATACATCGCGGCCGTGCCGCTGCGCTTGGCCTGTGCAACACGAAAGCCCCGGACGATAATCCCGAAGCCCGCGCCGCACGGTTGCAAGCGGCCAATGATGTCCTCGAGCGCGGCGTCGAGCCGTTTCTCCAGTCGATGGTTCCGCGCCTCTTTGGCAAGACCACGCGTGAGACGCGTCCCGATCTCATCGAGGGCGCACTCCGCATGATGCGGCAGATGTCACCCGAAGACATCGCACAGGTACAGCGCGGCATGGCCGAACGGCCCGATTCGACGGACACATTGAAAACCATCAACGTACCGACATTGCTCGTCACCGGAGACGAGGACATCATGACCGGCATCAACGAAGCCGAACTCATGCGCCAACATATCGCGGGCAGCCAGTTGCGTGTGATTCCAAAAGCCGGTCACTACTCGCCGTGGGAGCAGCCGGCAGAAGCCACCCGGCTCCTGCGCCAGTTCCTGGACTCATTGTGAGAGGGTGCCCCACCCTTGTTTTCGCGTCCTTTGCGAAGACAGAGCCTGCCCTGAGCGCAGTCGAAGGGGTGGGCATTTTGACTTCCCAAGGAAGCGTATCCAGACCGATCTTGGGTTTTACCCACAATGTCCCAAGGTCTAGAATCAATCCGCCATGAAGACCCTGATCCTCCTTGTCATCTGCGCCGCTCTGACGCTCTCAGCCGTTTCCCAAAGCAAAACCGACCGTCCCCATATCACCGCCATCGATCACGTTTCTTTCTACACAACCGGGCCGGAGGGCGTGAAAAAGCTATACGTCGATATCCTCGGCCTCCCATCCGCGGCCCCAATCGAATCGGGTGAGACCGTCCGCTACATGTCGGGCAAGCAGTGGGTCGGCTATAGCCCAGCACCCGATCCCAAAGCCACCGACCGCATGGATCACGTGGCCTTTACCACGGACAATATCGGCGCTCTCCGTCGTTATCTCGTCGAGAAGGGAATCAAACCGGGACAAATCGAAGGCCGCCCCGATCACAGCCTCAGCCTGATGGTGAAAGATCCGGAAGGGCATCGCATCGAGTTCGTAGAGCGCAGCAAAGACGACTCTGCGCCTCCCGCTCCCAACGCTGTGTCGCACCGCATGATCCACGCCGGCTTCCTGGTATATGACCAAGCCGCCGAGGATCATTTTTACCGTGAGATTCTCGGCTTCCGCCCCTACTGGCATGGCGGCATGAAAGACACCGAAACCGACTGGGTTTCGCTGCAGGTTCCCGACGGCACCGATTGGCTGGAATACATGCTGAATCAGCCCCAGCATCCCGATCTCGAACTGACCGGCGTGATGAATCACATTTCCTACGGCGTCGCCGACATGAAAAAGGCGCAGGCCATTCTCGAATCGCATGGCTGGAAGGAGCACGGCGAAGAGCATTCACAGATGGGGAAAGACGGCAAGTGGCAGCTCAACGTGTTTGATCCTGATTTCGTTCGCATCGAACTGATGGAGTTCAAGCCGGCACAGAAGCCCTGCTGCAGCGACTTCACCGCCCCGCACCCGTCGGAATAACAATCGTAGAGACGTTACTTGCAACGTCTCTGCGTGCAGCGCCCGTACTGCCGGCGTTCCATCCCGATGTCCATGGCGGCTTTTTGTTAGAATCTCCGGCGATGACAACTGCGATAGCCGAATCCGTTCTGGTTCCCCCACGCACCGTCGCCACTGCCAAGGGCGACGGCCAACCCGTCGATCTCAGTGGCGCTTCAAGCCGTGTATTTCTCGGGACACTCTCCATCACCAAGATCATCGAGCAGGAATCGCTCGATGTCAGTATCTTCGGCTCGTCCGATGGCTCCACATGGGAACCCAAATCCATCGCTGCCTTCCGGCAGGAGTTCTACGCCGGCGAGACTCCTCTGCTGCTGGACCTGACCCCGCATCCCAATGTGAAGTTCGTGCGCGCGCATTGGGAAGTCGCCCGCTGGGGACGCGGCACCGAAACTCCCATGTTCGAATTCGGCGTTACGTTGAAAGAAATCCCGGCCGACATTCTGAAGGAAGTCTCGACGAAGGCAAACAGGCAATAGATTGTTGATTGTTGATGGTTGATTGAAAACCGTCGTAGAGAGGCTGCTGACGCGAAGGTTCTTAATCATCGATCAACAATCATCAATCAACAATTCTTTTTGCCTTCATCCGCTATATTGATCA
Organism: Candidatus Sulfotelmatobacter sp.; assembly: GCA_035568275.1. Classification (GTDB taxonomy): domain Bacteria; phylum Acidobacteriota; class Terriglobia; order Terriglobales; family Acidobacteriaceae; genus Sulfotelmatobacter. The sequence continues at coordinate 3,261 of DATMOO010000359.1, read as the reverse complement.
AGGAATGAAAGTCCAATCGAACATGATCGTGCGCCCGGCGCGCAATATCCGGGGCAGTGTCGAGTTGCCCGGAGACAAATCGATCTCCCATCGGTACGGGATGCTGTCGGGAATTGCCGAGGGCCGTTCGCGCATCGCGAACTATTCCACCGGCGCCGACTGCGCCAGCACGCTGGGTTGCATGCGAGCCATGGGCGTCAAGTGGGAACGCAAGTCTGAAGATCATAATGTCATAGAAGTGCAAGGCCGCGGCCTCTCGCTCGCCGCGCCGGCAATGCCGCTCGACTGCGGAAATTCCGGTTCCACCATGCGCATGCTGAGCGGGATCGTCGCTGGCCAGAACTTCACCAGCGTGATGATCGGAGATCAATCGCTCTCCCGCCGCCCCATGGAGCGCATCATCAAGCCGCTCTCAGCCATGGGTGCCCAGATCGAGTCGCAGCAGGGCAAGCCCCCCTTGCGGATTACCGGTGGACCGCTGAAGCCAATTGATTACAAGATGCCCGTCGCCAGCGCCCAGGTGAAATCGTGCCTGCTGTTCGCCGGACTCTTTGCCGACGGCGAAACGCGAGTCGAAGAATCGGTGCGCACGCGCGATCATGGTGAGGTGGCTCTGCGCGCCTTCGGAGCGCAATTGCAGCGTAAGAAGGCCGACGGAGGAAGCGAAGTTCGCATTCGGGGCGGCCAGCATTTGCACGGCGTTGAAGCTCGCGTCCCCGGAGACCTTTCGAGCGCGGCGTTTTTCCTCTGCGCTGCGGCTTTATTCCCAGGATCACAACTGACTATGCCCAACCTTCTGATGAATCCTACTCGTGCGCGCCTGCTCGACATCCTCATGCAGATGGGCCTGCACATCTCCGTGACCCAACTCGAAGAGATTCACGGCGAGATGGTGGGATCGCTCCAAGTCGAAGGCGCGACACTGAAGGGCACCACAATCGAAGGGGCCGACTCGGCCAGGCTGATCGACGAAATCCCAGTGCTGGCCGCCATCGCGCCCTTCACTGACCAGGGAATCGAAGTGCGCGACGCAAAGGAATTGCGGGTGAAAGAATCAGACCGTATCTCGGCGGTCGCGACAAACCTTCGCAAGATGGGCGCGCAGGTGGAAGAATTCGAGGACGGCCTGAAGATTCAGGGCGGACAAACCCTCCATGGTGCCGAACTCGATGCCTTCGACGATCACCGCATCGCCATGGCCTTCGCCATCGCCGCCCTGCGTGCCGAAGGCGAAACCGTAATCCAAGGTGCAGAATCAGCCGCAATTTCATACCCAGCGTTCTTCGAGAACCTGGAAGAACTCACCGCCCGCTAAGTCCTCTGTGCCACTCTGTGTCCTCGGTGGTGATGGTTTTTGCCGGCACCAAATTCAATACAGAGTTCCCCGTAGTCCACAGTAACTTCCGTTCTATTACGGAAGTGACCTGCCATCCCTTGGCGTCCCTCGGGAAAATATCAACACATGGCGCGAGGCCTCGACGCCTCGCGCGTACTTTTTTCTGGGGAGACTCACATGCGATTCAAAATGTTGTCTTGTGTATTGTTGCTCCTGGCGTCGATGGCATACGCCAAGGAGCCCAAGGCTTTTCAAACCGGCAAGCTCTTGCAGATGGATTCTGTCGCCTGCGGTGTATCGGAAAAGGACGGCAAGAGTCTCGCCGGCGAGATGCTTGGCACAGATTCCGGCAGCAAGAAGACACACGAACTTCTTTGCCAGGAATATCTGTTGCAGTCCGAACACGTGATCTACCGCATTCGTCCGCGGGACGAGAAGCACCCCGTGCTTCTGCCTGTTGGCGAGCAAGCGCAGTTCCGCATCCAGAAAGACAAGATGCTGCTGCGCGTGGAAGATCTCGACAGCAAGGAGCGCGAGTACATCGTAGTCTCGATGACTCCCCGCAGTGACAGCAGTACCGCCGACTCGGCTCCGTCGCGAGTCAGGCATCTCCAATAAGTTAGCCTGACCATTCACCATGGCGCGGGAAACATTCCGCGCCATTTGTTTTTGCAGGCCTCAGGGTATCTCTGTAGCCGCCGCAGGAGCCTCATTTAGCAGGTCTTCCGCTCTCCAACCCTGCCAAACCGTTCGGCATCCATATAGGCGATTCGCAGCTAGGCGTCCGCTCGTTGTGTGGACCGTGCCCGGGAATGCTAACGGCACGGAGAATTTAGGAGGTGTAAAACTAACCATGAAACACTATCTAGGACTCATTCTAACGGCACTTTTCTTCGCTACCCCTGTGCTGGTCGCGCAGGAAGCCGGTCGCTCAGATCACGCGGAAGTCGGCATCTTTGCCGAATATTTCCGCTTCGGTGACCCCGGACCCACCAGCAACTACGTCGGCCTTGGCGGACGAGCGGCATTCAATGTCCGCCCCAGCGTCCAAATCGAAGGGGAAATGGGCTACGACTTCGAGCGAAACTACACCAGCACCTTCAGCAATGGCGTCACCACGGCTACGGTGCAGAGCAGGCTTCGCACGCTGCACGGATTGTTTGGTCCTAAATTCCAGACGGGCTCTGGTCCGTTCCGGGTCTTCGTGACCGGCAAAGTAGGCTTCGAGAATTTCACCGTAACGAACCAGGGTGCTCCAACCGGATTCCAGACGGCCGTGGGTTTGGCTAGCGGAGCAACGTACTTCTCTGTGTATCCCGGCGGAGGTATCGAGGGTTTTGCCGGCCCCATCGGTGTCCGCGCGGAAATCGGTGACAACATCTTCTTCAACAACGGAGTCCACAACAACATGCGCGTCAGCTTCGGTCCACAATTCCGGTTCTGATCCGGAGTATGCCTGGGAACCCAACCGGCGGCCACCATGGCCGCCGGTTTTGTTTACAGCAAGCCCACCGGGTGCCCCATCCTCGTCGCGTTTTGTGCGACCGGGTGGGGATTTTGACTTCTTGAACCCACCCTCAGGTCTCCTTTGTGAGGGTTGCTACCCTGATCCGCAAAAACGATTGCCCCGCTGTAGAGACGTTGCTTGCAACGTCTCTCTGTCCAGGAGCACCAGCCTCAATCTCCGCAACTGTCCATTTTCCTGCGCGGCCTTGGCCGAAAACCCGCGATTCCCGGCCCGAGCCTGTGGTACAGTATTGCCCACTCACTTCATGTCGGTCGTGGAGGCCGGCTGCATCCTGAGATTCCCCTTCGCCGAGGACCAATCGATGACTACTCTCCGCGAGCTGATAAAAGACCGCAGACTCTATTCCGTCGACGCCAACCGCACCGTGCTTGAGGCCGCGCGCTACATGCTGGAGCAC
>DATMOO010000358.1:0-11137 GCA_035568275.1 Candidatus Sulfotelmatobacter sp. | reverse complement strand
TGTTCGAAGCAAGCCTCTAGGATGGAGAAATCGTCCGCGAGCTCGTGCGATCCGTGGAGCGTGCGCACACGAGCAAGTAGTTCATCCATGAGGGCTCCTCCCCGCGAATCCCGCGTTGCGAGGTATTCGATACATGCGTCCATGTCCCAGACAGTCTTCCCATCGCGGAAAATCTCGAAAACCCCGTCACTGAAAACTAACAGGCGTGCACCGGCTGCTACTTCGCACGATTCGGCTGGGTATTCCTGTCCGCTCATCACCCCGATCATCATGCCGGAGGACGACAACAGGATTGGATCACGCGCACCTGGTGCGAGGAGAATCGAAGGATGATGCCCGCCGCCCGACCACGTTAGCAATCGGGTGGAGCGCTTGTATACGCCATACCAAGCTGTGAAGAACTTTTGGCCGTGCCGCGCGCTCGGGAACATGTCGTTTAGTTTCGCTAGCACCTGATCCGGCTGCCTCATATCCGTGCCCATCAGCGAACCGGATCGCAAGACGTTCGTGATGGTGACGGACAGAAGTGCCGAGTCTAAACCGTGTCCCGTCACGTCGATGAGGTAGAGTGCCAAGTGGTCGTCGTTGATCCAATGATAACCAATCGTGTCGCCGCCGAGGTTTGACGAGGGGACGTAGCGCCAGTCGATCGAGATGGGTCCATCCATTGGCGGCGGGATGCAGCCCAGGACATATTTTACGCCCGCAGCAAAATCGTCACGCATACGCTCGTTTCCGAGCGTCTCCAGCAGTGCTTTGGCGTCCGCGAGGTCCGGCGTCGTGAACCCTTCCGTGTACGTACCGTAGACAGCCGCGAGCGCGTCGCGGGCCTCGTTGCCATATCCTTGGCGCTGCCAGAGCCGGGCGAGGCTCGTAGTGGCGCGGAGTTCCCAAGCCCTGCTCTGCTGGCGGCGTGCGGTTTCGATGGCGGTATGGAAGCACTCTTCGGCGGTGGCTTGGTTGTCCGTCTCAGCTAAGTGCAACTCACCCAAGAGGCGGTGCAACTCGGCCTCCTGGAAACGTTCGTCGTTCTTATCCGCGAGGTCCAGCCCCTCGCCCAGCGCGCGGTGCGCATCCTCGAACCGGCTCGCCCGAATGTAGCCATCGCCAAGAAGGCTGAGGTAATAAGGAAGTGCCAGTTCAGCGCCGGTGGCTCGATAGGACTCAAGGCCTGCGACGAGCAGGGCTAGCCCTCCCCCAAGGTTTCCTTGCAACAGCAACCCACCGCCTCGGTAGAGTGTGCCCGTAGCATGCCAGAAGGCAAAGCCCTGTTCGGTCGCGATCTCGATCTGTTCATCGGCTGCCGCTTGCGCCTCGTCGCCGAGCTGGCAGTGTTGTCGAAGCCAACTTGCATGATGCAATGCGTACTCCAGGCTAAATGGGTGGCCGATGGTGTGCGCCAACGCGACGGTTTCTCGACTGAGTTGCAGCGCCTGGTCCGGGTAGCCCAGATGCCATAGAGCTAGCGCCAGATAGCAACGGTGCGTGGCACCGGAATCTTGGCCGGTGTGGGTGGCCCAGAACTTCGTGCGCTTGCGGTCATCGTAGTCGGCCACTGCTAGCGAGCACTGATCACTGGCGCCAGCGAAATCCCCACGGTATAGCATTGTCAGACCCGACAGGAACAGGGCTTCCATCATCATGCCGGGGTCGTTGAGCGCCCCAACAAATTGGATCGCTTCGACTGCCAGGTCCATGCACAACTTGAAGTCGCCGCGTACCACGTGCCACGCAAAGTTGCCCCACATGACCGCAAACCGCTGCGCCGGCTGCCCGATCCGGTCAGCCAGTACGCGGGCCCGGCTGAAGACGGGGCCGACCTCGGGTGCGGCATAACCGCGCGCAGCGATATAGGTGGTGCCCAAGGGATTAAGGAACTGCAACTCTTGGGCATCACGTTCCGGTGACTCTGCTAAAGCACGAACAAACGCAAGGCCTTTTGTCAGGTGGCTGATAGCCTCGACGTTCGCCGAGCGCTCCAGGCAACGCAACCCCGCCTTCAACCAATAGCTGACTCCCCTCTCCACCATGCCCGCTTCGGTGAAGTGGTGAGCGAGCAACTCCGGCAGCGTCTGGGCGGTCTCCGAGAACCGTGATTCAAGCGTTTCCGCGATCTCGCGGTGGAACTGCTGTCGTTTCTCCGTAGCCAGCGCATCATGCAACGCGCCTTCGAGGAGCGCGTGCTTGAACATATATGTGGAACGGGGCGGGTAGCCCTTCTGATATAGGATCTCCGAACGTACCAAAGTCGCTAGCTCGGCCTTGAGAGTCGCCTCGCTCACCGTCGTGACGGCGGCGAGCACCTCGTAAGCGAACTCGCGCCCGAGTGTCGCGGCGAGTTGCGCGACCTCAGGATTCCTCGTCATGCCGTCCAGCCGGGCCACCACCAAGTCTCGGAGCGTTCCGGGGAGTCCCCGGTCAATCAGGTCGCATCGCGCGTTCTCTCCCCCGGCCTGGTCAAGCCGCCTCGATTCTTGCACCATCCTTGCGAGTTCCTCGACGAAAAAGGGCACACCTCCGGTCCGTTGGTGGATCTGATCAATCAGTTGCTGTGGCAACGAGCCTGCGGCGCTCTTCCCCAACAGCTCTCCGACCTGGCGTCGCGTCAGGCGGTTCAATGCGAGACTGGTCTGGTGTGCGACGGCGGGCCAGGGTGTCTTGAATTCGGGACGGAATGTGAGCACCGTGAGGATCCGGTCGTGCAGGCCTTCCGCGAGGAACTGGCCGAGGAACTCCAAAGTGGACGCATCCACCCAGTGTAGGTCCTCAACGACGAAAAGGACCGGCCTCCGTACCGCGCGGGTGTGCAGCCATTCCCGCATGACCCGGAACGTTTCTTCCCTCAGCCGGGTCGGAGACAAAGAAAGCGGCGCGAAGCGGTCTGAGGTTGGCAATCCCAGCAGCGACGCCCACAGAGGCAAAGTTTCCGGCCGGGCAAGGTCGTACGCCTCTAGGCGACTGAGCAGACGGTCGAACTGCGCCTCATCCGATTCCTCGAGGCCGAAGTCAAGGGCTCGCTCGTAAAAGTCAATGGCCGGGTGCAGTCCCGTGTACTGGAAGTGTGGCGAGCACCGCCACTCGATGACTGGCGAGTCCACCTCCCCTTCGAGCATCTGCCCCAGGACATGCTCCTTCAGCGTGTGCACCAAACGCGATTTGCCCAGGCCCGCCTCGCCGATGAGCAATACGACCTGGCCCATGCCTTCGTTCGCCTGCTCCCAACGATCCATTAGAAGATTGACCTCAGTATCGCGGCCCGTTAACGGGGCGACCCGGGCCATCACCGACATCTCGTCGTCGACAGCTCCCTTGGGCACGAGTACGGGTCCCGAATGCGATGATTTTGAGAATTTCGCGGCGCTCATGGACCCTTTCCCTTCGAGCGGCATTCCTTCACGAGCTTTCTTGAATTGTGGTGAACTACCAGTTTTGATTGACCATCGTCATACAGGCTCAGCTTGCCCTCTTATGCCTGTGCGACTGCAATCGGCGAATCCTAATGAACGCATTCCTAGCCTGGTTGTTTCGCCTCGACTCGAGGATGCCCCGGTAAACGATTGCATGGAGCACACTCGGAAATAAGTGTCAGAACTACTGCTTTTGAAGTAGAAAAAATAAGGTGTAACAACTGTGGTGGTAAACACCTTGCGGGGAGTGCGGTACCAGCTCAAATAGGAGAAACGCAGAAAGTAGCCTCGTTAAATCCTGGTTAACGCCGTTAGCGGAGAAGTGAAATCGGCCCGATCCTCAATGTCCGGTAATGCGTGCCGGGCACAGGCAAGTGAAAGTCAATTGATAAACATAAGCGCGTTTATTATTGCTTATCGAAATTAAGTTCGATGCGAAAAACTATGCAATACGCCCACGTTGACTTGAGCCTTGCGGTGACCTAGTATCCGCGGCAGCGCGCAACAGAGACAAAGAGGCATGGGTCGATGAGCGATTGGGTACACATACAAGCAAATTCCGCGGAGCAGTTGATGCAGCTGCATCACTTTTCCATTGTGAAGCAGACGGCAGACGGCAGCGTAACGTTTGCGATCACCGTGAAGGAGTTTGCCACGCCGCCTCCCGGGCAGCGATTGCGGTTTTACGCGGAGGCAGACAAGGCAGTGAACCAGAAGATGGCTTCATTTGTTCCGTGCGGCTGGGGGACTTCGATTTTTTCCGCGCTTGGGGATTGCGTGCGGCTGATCCGGCAGTTTCCCTATGAGGGCGAGGAGAGCGGTGCGCCGCGATGACAGACTTCACAAAACGAACTTTGCAGCAAAATGTGACCGTGCTCGAGATGAAAGGCAGCATACACTGTGGACCGGACTGTGCCCGGCTGGAGCGAGAAGTGGATGGCTTGATTGTGGCGCAGCAGACGCTGGTGATTTTTGACATGGCGGCCGTGACGCACGCCGACAGTGCGGCGATTGGAGCGATCGTAAGGTGCTTCACGAAGCTGAAAAGTGCAGCCGGCGGGCTCCGCATAGCCGCTGCACAGCCGATGATTGAACATAGCCTGAAATTGACGAAGGTAGACATGTTGATCGAGATGTCGCCCACCGTAGACCAGGCTGCAAAGGGGTTTTCGGGGCCGCACAAAAGCTCCGGTCAGCAAGTCTGATATTTTCGAACTGTCCAGACACGAAAGCTGGGCGTCGCTCAACGTGGCCGTGTAAGGCCTTCACCTGAAAACTGGAATTGGCCAGATTCTCAATGTCCGGTTACCCGACTACACAGGCAAGTGGAAAGCACTCATTCTCTTTAGATTGAAATTACTCGTGGCGCAAGGCATCCACGGGCTGCACCTTGGTGGCGGATCGCGCCGGGATGGCGCAAGCCAATAGCGCCGCTACAGCCAAGACGCCGGTGATTACCACGAGAATCGATGGGCTCGCAACTCCGATGCCCTCAAGTTTGCCGGCCAGGGCACGACTCGATACAACACTAAGTACCGTTCCTAGCACGAAGCCCATGCCGAGTACGAGCCCCGTCGAACGGACCACTAATCCCAACACTCTACCTGGTGTGGCTCCCAAAGCCATACGGATGCCAAACTCGCGCGTACGTTGGGAAACTGCGTAAGAAACCACGCTGAAAATTCCCGTGCAAGCTAGAGTCAAGCCGATCACACCGAAGATGCCAAAGAGAAACGTAGCAAATCGTGGGTAAGCAAGTTCGCTTTTTACGAGTTCATCCAGGGTGCGGACGAACGTAATAGGCTGACTGGGATCCACCGAACTTACAGATTGGCGTGCGCCATTAGAAAGTACTAAGGGGTCCGACTTAGTGGTGCGAATGGCAAACATCATTCCAGGTGGAAATATGGTTGAGAAGGGGAGATAGACCGCGGGTTCCGGCGCGTCGCGGAGACCGGAATTGCGGGAAGTACCGCAGATCCCGACAATCTGAAACGCATGTGGGTCCCTTGGAGATTTTGTGAAGTCGGGAGGAAGTGCACCCGTAAACAAATCCAGGCTAATTTGTCTGCCAATAGGATCTTGACCGACTGGAAAGTATTTCTTTACGAGATCTTCGGTAACGACAGCGACTGGATTGACGCGAGAGACGTCCATCTCATCGAAATAGCGGCCCTTCAGAAGGGGAATGCCGAGCGTCCCGAAATAGCCGTCGCTGACTAGATTAACTCGAATTTTAGTGCTGGGCGACGGCAGTCCATCAATATCAAATTTCGAAGGAGCGCCGGTATAGGGAGGCATTCCGGTGAGGGATGCAGCCACTGATTCCACGCTTGGAAGTTTGCGCAGGTGTTCGAGGACGTCTGTGAAAAAGGCGCGGCGTTGGCTCCATTGGGGATAGTGAGTAGCCGGTGTAAACATATACATCGTTAGCACACCTTCGGGATGATAGCCGAGTTTCTGTTTGCTGAGTTCAAGCATGCCTGATGCGGCAAGCGCGGCCCCTGTGAGGAGCAAAAGGGAGAGGGCAACCTCGGAAATGATCAGCACATCGCGTAGGCGGTGCCCGGCCGCGCCTGCACCGGAGCCTCTTCCGGCGGCCTTGAGAAACACAGCCTGATTCTGACTGGAAAGTTGCAGCGCAGGTGCGAGGCCAAAGAGGATACCCGTCAACACGGAAACTACCACCGCGAAGCACATCACGGGTAGATTGATGGCTATCACGGCCTCGTGCGGCACCGAGTATTCGGGCATGAGCGCGACCACCGCCCTCACTCCGCCATAGGCAAGGGCTACGCCCAGCACTCCTCCCGTAACGGAGAGAATTACACTCTCAGTGAGGAGTTGCTGGACCACACGCTTCCGACCGGCACCCAAAGCGACGCGCACCGCGATTTCGCCCTGCCGCGCGCTGGCTCGCGCCAGCAGGAGATTTGCGACGTTTGCGCACGCGATCAACAGTAGGAATCCGACGGCAGCCAGCAGCGTCACGAGCGTGTTGGCGAACTTTCCGAGGATGCCCTCGTTGACCGACTTGAACTCCGTGCGGAAGGGTGGTTCGGGATAAGCGTACGACGGAGCGCCTTTTGCGAACTTCTCGTGGAAGCTCTGAAACTCGGAGTTGATCTGCGCCCTGGGGATGCCGGGCTTCACCTTAAGCACCACGCCATAACGCTCGTCGCTGCCGGGGTGGATTTCCAGCGGGGTGTATGCGTCGGCGTCGTTCCATGTAAACCGAGCCGGAAGCACGCCGATGACAGTGAATAACTTGTCGTTGAGACGGATTTGCTGCCCCAGGACGTCCCGCCTGCCGGCGAAATGACGTTGCCAAAACAAATAACTCAGAACAGCGACGGGTTCGACTTTTGATTCATCGCCTGCATCCCGTGGCGAGAACGTGCGGCCAAACAGCGGCTGAACGCCAAAAAAGTCGAACGCATTCGGAGAGAAGTCCTCTTGAATGACGGCTTCCGGGATGCCCGCCTCGGTCATTACCACACTGCGCCGGTTGTTAACTATCATGCTCTCAATGGTCTTGGAGCGCGCTTTCATCTCGAGATATTCGGCCATGGTGTAGCCGATGTAGTGGTCGCCCTTGGAATTCAGGACGTGCGCACCCCCAATGCGTTCCGCCCCTGCGTAAGGATACGGATCGAACAAAACGGCATAAACAACGCTGAAAATTGCGGTGGTTGCACCGATACCTAGAGCTAGAGAGAGGATTGCTACGATCGTGGACACACGACTCTTGACTAGCAGTCGTAACGCGTAGCGGATGTCCTGAAAGATCGACATGGACAGCCCTCCAGGAGGAATTTTGGCGTATATGACTTAATGACGCCAGAAAGGTTAAATTGGTTCCCTGCAACTTATTCGCCAGCCTTGGTTCCGTCCACGATTTACACCCCTGAACACACCCGACCTCCACGAGCGCATCGTCGGCAACTCGGAGACTATCCATAAACGGCGTTCTGAGACTTGGAATAGCACCTGCCGACTTACCCACGACACAGTGGAATGCCATAAGTCCTGATTAACGCTGCGTTTATCAGGACTTGACCGTCAGACAACTTGGTGACAGATTTCTAAGCAAATTCCCATACTCTCTTTAGCGACTCTCAACGGAACGGAACTGCTATCTCGATGTTTGAAAGTAGTGGGAAGCAATCAGCCTCATCGAATCACGTAGACCGCGCTGAATCGAATGGTTGGGGGGGCCACCATGAAGAGAGACTTAGGAATTCTGTTATCAGCTATAGTCGTTATAGCAGTTCTCGGAACAAAGATAGCGGCAGGCGCTAAAACGATGGAGCAACCGTTAGTTCGAATTGCAGAGCTAGAGATTGATGCTGGTCAGGTTGAAGCATATACGAATGCACTGAAAGAAGAGGTCGAGACTTCGATACGAGTCGAACCGGGAGTGTTAACTCTATATGCGGTATCTGTAAAGGCTCAGCCGAACCAAATTAGAATCTTCGAGACGTACAAAGATGAGGCAGCATACGAATCACATCTACAAACGCCACACTTCAGGAAATACAAAGCAGAAACTCAAGGCATGGTGAAGTCTCTGAAGCTGATAGAGACCGAGCCGATTGTGTTAGGACGGAAGTGACTTCCGCAGTGCCCGATCATTCGAGTTACCGGTAAGTGACACCTTCCGGTTTTCCCGTGTCCCTACTGGTCGCAAAACGTACTAAATTTCAGTTTTGCGGTCGCTGTGGCCCACCCCCGAACACGTGATCCACTAGCGCCGACAGCGCTGCTGCCATCTCGTCTCCGGCCGCGATCCCGACTTCAGCGCCGGGATCCTGTCCTCTCCTCCACCATCCCTTCGGATCTCCCCTGAGAGCCCCCAGCAGCGTTGCGCCTAGCATGCCCCCTCGTGGGTGGGACGGCGGCAGTTCGACTGCGTAGCTATGAGTGCAGCCGATCTCGCCATACACAAAGTCGATATTGCTCCCACCCATCGCGACCTCCGTATGTGCAGCGGTCTGAGCTCGGTATCCAGGGCCTCCCGCGACCCTGTTGGCTGCTGCCACGGCAGCCGCGCTAGCTGCTTGTGTTCCGTGTCGTGGGGGCTTGGGCTCGAGGAGTAGCACCAGGGATACAGCCACAGGCGTCCGAACCCGTAAAAGTCCATGAAGAGCTCAAGGTTGTTGAGGCTTCTCAGTTCGGCGATGAGGCTCGTCACGCAACCTGCGCGCGCGGGGTGGGGGCCCATCCACTTACGAAGCCTTCTTCCCAACAGTAGACGCAATAGCGGCGGCGCCTCACCCCACCGGAATGGGAAATTCAGATTCGGATTTTCGCGGTTCTCCGTTGTCCTAAGAAAGCGCTCCCCGGCCCAGGTTCGTTTGTACCCGTGGGCATCCACGACAGGCAGCAGATACCATGTGGCGCGACCGCGCAGCTCGCTGTTCCGAACGAGCTCGTCCATCAGCCGAAGGACCACTGCCGGGCCAATCCACTCGTTGGCATGGATCCCTCCCTGCAGCCAGACATCGGGTCGCGAGTCGTTACCGTCCGATGTTGACCCTGCTCCCAACCTCAGGATTGCGAGTCCTCCGCGATGAAGGACCGACGCCCCGGCAAGCTGCTTGGCAGCACCTTCCAAACGATCGACCACGGCTTCGTACGGCAGGAAAACCTCGACCCCGTGCGCATTGAAAGGTCCGTTCCGGTCATGCGTCCGTTGCCCAGATTTGCCTGGCATTTGTTCTCCGGGTTCTTGATTTCGGCTCAACGAACTAGCTCACCGGCGCGAGCGCCTCGGCGATTATATTCCTAACTCCCGTATAGTCGGGTTACCGGAGAAGTGGTTTTGGGACCATTTTGATGTCCGGTTTCGTCGTTAATCAGGATCTAGAGCCAAAACCGTTTGTCCCGCCACGCAACGTCGGTATAATTCTTTAATGACAGATAGGAACGTACCCACGCTTTACGAATGGTGCGGAGGCGGGGAGCGAATCGAAACACTCTTCAAGAAATTCTACGAACACGTCCGCGTTGACTCTGTGCTAAGTCCGGTCTTCGCCGAGATGCCTGAGGAACACTTCCAAACTGTTGCTCATTTCGTTTCGGAAGTTTTCGGTGGGCCCAAGCTCTACACTAGCGACGGCAAGCACAGCCATTCAACGATGGTGGCCAAACACCTACAGAAGCATCTGACCGAGCAGCAACGAAGGCGTTGGGTAACTCTGCTGCTTGATACCGCGGACGAGATGGGCATGCCCGATGATCCAGAATTTCGCTCCGCACTCGTGGGTTACTTGGAGTGGGGATCACGCATCGCCGTCATCAACTCTGCGGTCGTCGAAAATCCAATCGGGCCTTCGGCTCCGATGCCGCAATGGGGCTGGGGCGAGGTAAAAGGGCCTTACATTCCGTAGCGAGCAGAGTTCTCTTGCGTTAGAAAGTGACATTGACTTTGGAATTGGTTCCAACCTTTAGGCTGAGTTTCCGACGCGTTTATCGGGAGTTGACTGTGATATCGTCAGTCGCCGCGCATGCCGTGACGCAAGAGCATGCGAACCGGGAGCGACATGGTAACTACATCATCAGGTGAAATCTCACGTCGTAAGTTTCTCGCCGCGGGAGGGATCACAGCTGCAACAGCCTTCCTCGCTCCAACTGCTTTGTTCGCTCAGTCAGATGACGTGCTTGTTCCAGGCGCCCTAAAGGAAGCGGCAACAGCAAAAGTCACAGTTCAAGCGCTTCGCCGCAATATAAGCGTTCTTCTAGGTGCAGGTGGAAACATCGCCGTCCTCAGTGGTGCCGACGGGAAACTCCTAGTGGATGCGGAAATCGTCACCGCACGGGAGAAGGTCTCCGCAGCTCTTGCGAGCATCAATTCAGACCCCATCACGCAATTGATCAACACTCACTGGCACTTCGATCACACTGGAGGGAACGAGTGGCTGCACGACGCCGGAGCCAACATCCTGGCACAGGAGAACACGCGCACTCATCTCTTAAAAGTAACGCGCGTCGAAGGTTGGAACCACACTTTCCCGGCCTCACCGTCGGGCGCGATCCCTTCAACGGTCTTCAAAGAGGACCATACTCTGCACGCCAATCGCACGACTCTGATTCTTAAGCATTATTCGCCCGCTCATACCGATTCTGACATTTCCGTGCACTTCGTAGAGGCCGACGTTTTTCATACGGGGGACACCTTCTGGAATGGCTACTACCCTTTCATCGACTATTCAACGGGTGGCAGCATCGACGGCATGATCCGCGCAACCGAAGCGAACTTGGGAAAAGTCACCGACAACATGATCGTCATCCCAGGGCACGGTCCGGTTGGTGACAAATCACGACTCGCCTTCTATCGTGACCTTCTCGTTGGTACTCGCGAGAAAGTGGCGGACCTTAAGAAACAAGGCAAGACTCTCGAGGAAATTGTCGCCGCAAAGCCTACGGCCGCCACAAACGCAGAGTGGGGCAGCGGCTTTAGAAGTCCCAAAGATTTCATCGGAGACGTTTTCCAGGGTGTGTAAAACCGAAAATCTCATTACCTAAGTCCTGGTTTGTCGGGAGACCGGACAAATCCAGTCCTAGGACTCCACATCTCCGGTAACCGCTGCCAGCTCAGATGGTCGACGCAACACCATCCAATGCGTTGATTCGACACTGCTTCCCGGGGAGAAGCGATCTGTTTGGCTGTTCTCGGTCAAAACCTAGCCAGGGTAGTGTTCCGTTTGATTCAATGCTCGCGAACAATT
>DATMOO010000357.1:0-5220 GCA_035568275.1 Candidatus Sulfotelmatobacter sp. | reverse complement strand
ACGTTCCAGATCCAGGACAATCAATGAGTGGCGCGCAAATCGCCGCAGTTCGGCAATCAGTTCGATCACTTCGCAATCTGAAAAGTGATGCAAAAATGAAGAGCAAAGCACAAAATCGAAAGACTTCGGCAAGAACGGTAGTTGGAAGGCGTCAGCCGCCAACCGTGGCCCCGGCGCCCTGCGCAGATGGAAGGTGTGCCGATCGACCGATACCACCATTGCATTCTGAAAATGTTGGCGAATGCATTTCCCCATGTCACCGGATCCGGCGCCCACATCCAGAAGCGAGAACTGCTTCTGTCGGAGTACCAGCTCTTTCAATACCCGAAGTAAGACGCGATGACCACCGAACCAGCTATTGATGCGAGCAATGTCGCGCAAATTCCGGTCCGCGAGCACCGGGTCGGCAGTCTCTAACAGCTCAGACTTCAGGACGCGGCCACTCCGGCGGATTGGCTTGCCGCGCTGCTGTGTGAAAGTCAATTATCCGATCCTTTTGGTCATGTACCAGCCATAGGCCGGTATCAAACACAGCGGCCTACTTCCGAGTCCACTGCGTCCGAAATTATCCCTGTTTTCGCGAAGAGCTGTGGGGCGGCGATCCCGTCCGCAAGCCGGCCTGCCGGCCGGCGGGACCCGCTGCAAGCGGGTCCCGGGCAGGCTGATAGCCTGCCGAAACACAGGCAAGAATGCCTGTGCTGCAAAAAATGCCCGCATGAAAGCGGGCATAGCCGGCTTGAAAGCCCGCTCCACGAAACATTCGGCTTCCAATGAAATGTAGAATCGACATAGGTGGGCGATCACTCGCTGTCCCTGTCACACCACCGTACGTACGGGTCCGTATACGGCGGTTCGGCGGGTTGAGCTACCGATTGGGAGCCAATCGCGGAAGCCCCAGAGAGTCGAAGAAAGCGTTGGAAAGCGCCTGGCTCAGAGCAAGGCTCTGACTCAGGTACCAGGGACCTCGGTTGCTGCCGGCGGTATTCGCCGCTAGCTCGCGCGAGACGCCCAGGCGAAACAGAGCATCGAACCGCCGACGCCCCGTCTTCCACCCGATCCAGTAGGCGCAGCGTAGCCGCCTCCGGACCCACGAATCCAGCTCTTCCAGCACAGAAGGAGTTTCGCAGAAACCAAAGTAACCGCGCCACCCTCGCAGGTATTGCGTCAGTGCCTCGATTCGCTGCTGCATACTTTGCCCCTTCTGCCCTCGCGTGATTTCCCGGACCTTGTCTCGGAAACGTTCCCTCGCCTTCGGCGCGATCCGCCGCTTCGGTTTGGTTCCGCCCGTGAAACTGAATCCTAGAAACTTTCGCGCCTGCGGTTTCGCCACCGCGCTTTTCTCCCTGTTTACCTTGAGCTTCAGCTGCGTCGAGATGAAGTTGGTTACACTCTCCATCACCCGCTGCCCTGCCCGCTCGCTACGGACGTAGATGTTACAATCATCCGCATAACGAACGAAGCGATGGCCTCGGCGCTGCATCTCCCGGTCCAGTTCGTCCAGCACGAGGTTACTCAGCAGTGGCGAGAGCGGACCGCCTTGTGGCGTCCCCTCCACGCTTGGACTCACCAGCCCGTTCTCCATCACCCCGGCATTCAACAGCGCCCGGATCAGTTTCAACAGCCGCTTGTCTTCCACCCGCTTGGCGATTTGACCCATCAGCTTGTCATGGTTTACACGATCGAAGGAAACCACGACAGACTACCCATCATCAGAACTTCCCGGAACGGGTGACCATCACTCGTCCCCACCATCCCTTCGAAGGACAGTCTCTGGAGGTCCTGCGACAAGCACGCATGCCCGACGGATTGCAATTTGTTCTCATTCTGCCGGACGGCAGCAAATCGCTGATCCGCGCCGACTGGACCGACTTTAAGAATCCTTCTGGCCCTCCGCAGAATCCGCAGCTTCTCGGCTCGCTGGATGACCTACTCCGTCTCCGCTGCCTTACCGATACCCTCCTTCGCCGCGCTGCCGACTTGCCGGTAACATCTGGGGCAAGCCAGGAGGGCCATGCCGCAACTGAATCTGAACTTCAACGACATTCCGATTCCGGAGACGCACTTGTGGGAGCAGTTCGACGAAGACCAAAAACTCCTCGTCATCCAGACTCTGGTGCGCCTCCTCGTCAAAGCCACGCAGGACAAACACCCGGAGCAAACCAATGACTGATCCATCCAAAATCAAACTCTCGCACACCCAGCGCGCCGCCTACGTTTACATTCGCCAGTCCACGCCGGGTCAAGTCGAGCATAACCGCGAATCCACCGCCCGCCAATACGCCTTGGCCGAGCGAGCCTGTCAACTGGGTTGGCCGAGACAGCAAGTGGTCATCGTCGATGAAGATCTCGGGTTATCCGGCTCCAGCACCGACAAACGCTCCGGGTTCGTTCGCCTCACCAGCGAAGTAGCGCTGGCTCACGTGGGAATCGTGCTTGGCCTGGAAGTCTCACGCCTCGCCAGGAACAACGCCGATTGGTATCGCTTGCTGGAACTGTGCGGCGTCACCGATACTCTCATTGGCGATAACGACGGCGTCTATCACCCTGCGCTGTTCAACGATCGCCTGCTGCTTGGCCTCAAGGGCACGATGAGCGAAGCCGAGCTACACATCATTCGCGCCCGGCTGGATGGAGGCATCCGCAACAAAGCCGCTCGCGGCGAACTGCGTCGCGGATTGCCTGTGGGCTTCGTCTGGGGAGAACAGGATGGTGAGGTCTTGTTTCATCCCGATGAAGCCGTCACCGGCGCCATCCGCACCGTCTTTGAGCGTTTCGCCGAATTCGGCTCGGCACGCCGCGTCTGGCTTTGGTTCCGCTCCGAGAGTTTGTCTTTTCCACTTCAAACGACGCCCGCGGGTATGCCTGGTCCGATCCGCTGGGTCGCTCCGACTTACACCGCACTCCACCACATCCTCACCAATCCGGTGTATGCTGGCGCTTACACGTACGGCAAGACCCGCTACGAACGCTACGTCGATGAGCACGGCACGGTCCGAAAACGGATTCGACATCTTCCCATGGAGCAGTGGGCTGTTCTCATCCAGGACCATCATCCCGGCTTCATCGATTGGGCCACCTTTCAAGCCAATCAGGCACGGCTCGATTCCAACACCCGACCGAAGCCCCATCAGTCAGGGGGCGCAGTGAGAGAGGGGTCGGCGCTGTTGCAAGGCCTTGTCACTTGCGGTCACTGTGGCCGCCGTCTTCATGTTCACTATCGCAGCCGCAACTCGGCTCCGGGTTATCATTGCTCCGGCAAAGACCTCGTTCAGGGCCGCGGCGTGTACTGTCTCAATGTCGGCGGAACAGGGATCGAGCAGGCCGTCGCTAATGCTTTTCTCACGGCCATCACACCGGCCGCGATCGAAGCCACGCGCCTTTCCGTCGAACAACTCCAAACCAATCATGACGCGGCTTTGTCTCAGTGGCGTTTGGAAGTGGAGCGCGCTCGCTACGAAGCGGAGCGCGCCGAGCGCCGTTACCGCACCGTGGAGCCCGAAAACCGGCTGGTCGCCCGCGGGCTGGAAGCCGAATGGGAGAAGCGTCTGCGCGACCTCGCCGCCGCCGAGATGGAGTTGCGCCGTCGTGAGCAACAACGGCCCAACGCGCTGGGTCCCGAGCAACTCAAACGAATTCAGATGCTCGCCTCCGATATTCGGCAAGTCTGGGCGGCGGCGACCACGACCGATCGCGATCGCAAGGAACTGCTGCGCACGCTACTGGAAGAAGTGATCCTCAACCTCAAGCGGGCCGAAGGTCACGCCCACCTGACCTTGCGTTGGCGCGGCGGCGCCATTACGACGCTCGATGTCCCGGTCCCGCGATTCAAGCCCATGGGGCCGCGCACCGACGAAGATACGATCTCGCTGCTGCGGCGTCTGGCGGTTCTCTACCCCGATGAAGTGATCGCTGGAATCCTGAATCGTCAGAGCCGCAAAACGGCCACCGGGGAGCGCTTCACCGCCAACCAGGTCGGCAGCTTGCGGCGCTATCGCAACATCTCCCGCTTCCAACCGTCGGCTGAACCACCCACCGGGGAACTGGTTTCGATTCGCAAGGCAGCGCAGATGCTGGGCATGAATACGTCCAGCATTCACCGCTGGCTGGCGGATGGGTTCATCGCCGGCGAGCAGGTCACTCCAGGGGCGCCGTGGCAGATTCGAATCACCGATGAGTTGCGCGCGCGCATCGTGCAGCAGGCGCCGCCAGAGTATCTTCCGATGCTCGAGACCACCCTCAAACTCGGCGTTTCGCGGCAGACGGTGTTGCAGCGTGTCAAGCGCGGCGAGCTCGAAGCAGTGCTTGTGAGGCAGGGCCGGCGTAAGGGCTTGCGAATCAAAGTGGTCGATCAGCAGCCGCCGCTGTTCGAACAATTTTCATGAATCAGGGGGCAGTATGAAGCCATATCCAAGAATTTCTCTAGATCCAGGTCCACAACATACGTGAAACCTTCGGCGATATACTGCTGCGCCCGTGCCACCGCTTGATGCGCCGACCGTCCCGGCCGGAATCCATAACTGCTATCGGAGAACGTCCCGTCCCAGCGGTTCTGCAATACCTGCATTACCGCCTGCTGAATGACCCGATCCACCACCGTCGGAATGCCTAGTTTGCGCATCCCTCCTTCCGGCTTCTCGATTTCTACCCGTTGTACCGGCTGGGGCTGATATGTCCCCATCAGCAGTTGTTCTCGGATGGCTGGCCAGTGCTCGTTCAGATAATCCTTCAAGGCGAAGACGGTCATCCCATCCACCCCAGGACTACCTTGATTGGCCTTGACTCGTTTCCATGCTCTCCTCAGGTTCGCTCTGTCGACGACCTCCTCCATCAGCTTGTCTGTCGGAGCCGGGCTTTTGGCTTCGCGCTTCGCCACTCGCGCTGCGGTCCCTTCCGTTGGCTTCCGGGCTTCACCCTTTGGCTCGTTTCGTAAGGCCAGTTCTCTCTGGTTCTGCCGATTCTCGCTCATGAGTCGCGCTGCTTACTCCCCTCTCCCTTCAACCCCTTGCGGGGACCGTTCAGGCCTTCGCCGTTACCGGCTACTACGCCTTCTGCTGACTTCTGCCCGCTGGTCAGGTTGCCTCACGGCTTCCCCAGTCGCAATTTCCGCGACCACGGACAGACCTCCCGAGGTAAGTTCGACCGCCTTCCGCGCACAACTGCCGGAGTTTACGTTTTGCGCTCTTGATGGATATGGACTTCGCGGTGAGTTGCCCGTTCGTC
>DATMOO010000356.1:0-3382 GCA_035568275.1 Candidatus Sulfotelmatobacter sp. | reverse complement strand
TCCACAAACCGGACCGAAGCACGCCCCGAAACTCAGGACTTCCACGCTCGGCTGGCTTTTCTGCGTCCCAACATTGACAGTTTCTGTCATCGCGCCCGCCCGAGCGTCGCGCACTGCCGATTCGTCTGTGGATGGTGTCCGCTTTACAGTCTGCCTATCTTCTGCTCGAAAATCTCTGGCACGGACGTGGGATTACTTGCGTAATTGGCGTTCTGTTCGCTTTCTCCGGAGTTCCGCCCCCTCTTCACCACCGAGTCACAGAGAATTTTTTTTGGATTTCTCTGTGACTCTGTGTCTCGGTGGTGCAAAAGGTCTTACCGGGTCCGGGGGGGATCCGTAACCTTTCACAGCGCGAGACATCCAATCGCCGTACACGTTTTTCGTCTGCTGGGGGGACGAGCATGCATCGATTGACTCTCATGGTTTTCACGATCGCCGCCGCGTTTCTCGCCGCCTTTCTTTTCGCCGAAAATTCCGCTCCCAGATCGGTGGCGAACGCCAACTCGCTCACTTCGGTCGTGGTCGAACTGTTCACCTCGGAAGGCTGTTCCAGCTGTCCCCCCGCCGACTTGCTACTCCAGAAACTCGACAGGCAGCCCTTTCCGGGTGCTCAGCTCATCGTGCTCAGCGAGCACGTGGACTACTGGAACCACATCGGCTGGACCGATCCTTTTTCTTCCGCTGCCTACAGCGAGCGCCAGAACACTTACGGAAACCGCTTGCGCCTCGAGAGTGTCTACACCCCGCAGATGGTCGTCGATGGTTCCGACGAGTTCGTCGGAAACGATTCGCACGAAGCCGCGAAGTTCTTCGAGAAGGCCGCCGCCAGAACGAAGATTCCCGTGCGAATTTCGGGCGCAACTTTAGAAGGCAACGTCGTGAAGGCCCACCTCGAGACCGACCCCCTGCCCGCGCAGTCCAGCAAGGCCGACCTAGTGTTCGTGGTGGCGCTGAACCACGCCGAGTCGCAGGTCGCTCGCGGAGAAAATTCCGGACGGCACCTCACCCATGTCGCCGTGGTCCGTGTTCTCGTCAAGGCCGGTTCGCTAAGTAAAGGGCAGTCATTTTCCCAGGATGTTTCCGCGAAAATCGAGAGCGGAGTGGATGCGTCACAATTGCGAGTGATTGCATTTCTGCAAGAGTCCGGGCAGGGAAGAATTCTGGGAGCCAGTGTCACCCAGCTTTCGAAACAGGAATAAAGCCCCCTGAGCACCACAGAGTCACAGAGGCACAGAGCGAACCCTGGTGCTTTTCTCTGTGCCTCTGTGTCTCTGTGGTGAAACGACGGAGCGCTCCGCTCTGCTACATTGGACGGGCATGAAGCCCATTCGCAGCTTCGCCAGCGACAACAACGCCGGCGTTCATCCCGAAATTCTCAAAGCCATCGCACTCGTCAACGAAGGCCATGTGGTCGGCTACGGCGCCGACCCCTACACCGCCCTCATGGTCAACACGTTTCGCGAACACTTTGGCGCCGAGGCTGAGATCTTTCCCGTCTTCAACGGCACAGGGGCGAACGTCCTCAGCCTGCAGGCTTTGACCAAGTCGTATCACGCGGTACTCTGCGCCGCTTCTGCGCACGTCTACACCGACGAGTGTGGCGCGCCCGAAAAATTCACCGGCTGCAAGCTGATTCCCATCCCAACTCCCGATGGCAAGCTCAACGTCGAAATGGTTCGTCACGCCTGCCACGGTATCGGCGACGAACATCACGTGCAGCCGAAGGTAGTTTCCATCACGCAAGCCACGGAAATGGGCACTATCTACCAGCCGGGCGAGATTCGCGCGCTCGCCAACTTCGCCCATGAGCGCGACATGTACCTGCATCTCGACGGCGCCCGCATCGCCAACGCCGCCGCCGCGCTCGGCCAGACCCTGCGCCAGGCCACCCGCGATCTCGGCGTTGATGTACTCTCCTTTGGCGGAACCAAGAACGGCATCCTGGGCGGCGAAGCTGTCGTGTTCTTTCGCCCGGAACTAGCGCAGGATTTCCTCTTCCTCCGCAAACAATCCATGCAACTGGCGTCGAAGATGCGCTTCATCTCCGCGCAGCTCGCCGCCCTCCTCACCAACGATCTGTGGCTCGTCAACGCGCAACACTCCAACCGCATGGCGAAGTTGCTGGAACACGAATTGCGCCAGATCCCGCAGGTCAAGATCCATTACCACGTGGAAGCCAACGGGGTCTTCGTAAAAATCCCGCGCCACGCCATCCCAATAATCCAGGACCGTTACTTCTTCTACGTCTGGCACGAAGACGAGTCGGTGGTCCGCTGGATGTGCTCCTTCGACACGACCGAAGAGGACGTGCGGGAATTCGCAAAATTTGTAGCTCAAGTCATCGGCGAGTCACGTAATGCAGATTAATGCCCGCCGCGCACATGGAGCGACGGGCGTCCTCGCCCGTCCATCCGCACCCGCAATATAAGAGGAGACTCGGGAAAGTGTCTTGCATTTTGTCCAGGCTTTTGGCTAAAGTGACCGCACTCGCTCACAATCAACCGCAATCGAGATTTGTTCCCTGGGAGTGTTCATGAGTGACAGGTTGTCGGCTCTGCTGGGCTTATTTCTAGCCGCTTTTCTTCTTTCCACCATGTCGGCCTGCGGGCACGACCAGCAACTCGAGTCGATCACCATCATCCCCGCGGTTGAGAACTTTGGTTCCACCAAGACTCCAGTAATCGACGATGCCGGGCTGAACGTCCAACTGCGGGCCCTGGGTTCTTATATTCACCCACCCGTCACCAAAGACATCACCCGCCAGGTCACTTGGACTTCGAACACACCCCAGATGGTCATGGTCGACGCAAACGGCGTGATCACCGCGACCGGCCTCGCTTGCGGAGGCACAATCATTTCCGCGACCATTGTCACGAATCACAGCGACGGAGCTATTTCTTCCACCGGCGCTCTCGTCACCGGCAGCATGACGGCCAACGTGATCTGCCCCACCCAGTAACCCTAAGTCTCCTCCAGCAATTTCCCCAAAGTCGGCTTGTGCTTCTCTTTCTTGCGCTTCGTGCGGTCGGGCACGACCTGCGTCGGAGGAGGCGTGCCAATCCGTTCCCGAGCCATCTCCTTCACCGCCGTTACTGCCCGGAAGCGCTTACTTTTCTTCTTCTTCACCATGGCACCCGAGTGTAGCGCGACACCGTCGACGGCACCCCTCCAACCGCAACTTTGTGCAATAATTTCAAAGTCGTCAGCTCACCAGCCTAGCTGACGGCTGGCGACTGAAGATTGACGACTGTTCCTATGGAAGAACGCGAATTTTTCGACGAGCGATCCGACAAGAAGCCCGCCAGTCTCAACTGTCCGCACTGCCACCAGTCGGCCGAGTACGAGATCAACTGGTTGGTCCGCACCAAAAAGCGTAGTCTCC
>DATMOO010000355.1:0-3599 GCA_035568275.1 Candidatus Sulfotelmatobacter sp. | reverse complement strand
CCGCGGACTGCGCGTCGCCGACCTGCTCGACCTGAAGCTGCTGCGGACGCACATCGAAAATGCCGTGCGCGAGAAGAACATGATCGCGCATGCGCTGTTCAACTCCGAACCGCTGGATGCCGACAAGATGTACGACGAATACGCGGCCGCGGCTGCGAAAATCGAGCCGTTCGTTCGCGATACGGCGGCTTTCCTAAACCGCGCTCTGGCCGAGGGGAAGTCCATCGTGTTCGAGGGAGCCCAGGGAACGATGCTCGACATCGATCATGGCACCTATCCGTTTGTGACGTCGTCGAGCGCCACCTCCGGTGGTGCAGTGATTGGAACCGGGGTCGCGCCGACTGCGATCGACATGGTTATCGGCGTCACCAAAGCCTACTGCACGCGCGTTGGCGGAGGGCCATTCCCCACCGAAGCGAATGACGACAAGGGTGAACTGCTGCGCTCCCGGGGCAATGAATACGGCGCCGTCACGGGTCGTCCCCGCCGCTGCGGCTGGATGGATTTGCCTCTTCTCCGCTACGCTGGCATGATTAACGGAATCTCGTGGCTGGTGGTCACGAAGTTGGATGTGCTCGACGCGTTTTCGGAGATTCCGGTTTGCGTTGGCTACAGGATCGACGGCAAGAAGACCGACGAGATCCCGGCGCAGGCCAGCGGCTACGATAAGATCGAGTGCATTTACGAAAATAAGCCCGGCTGGAAGAGTTCGACCGAGGGCATCACGTCGATCGAAAAGTTGCCCAAGGCAGCCCGCGAGTACCTGGCATTTCTGGAGAAAGAAAGCGGCGCCCGGGTGGGAATGGTTTCCACCGGGCCGGACCGCGACCACACGATCTTTGTAGACGAGTTTGCAGAGGCGATGAAAGCAGCCGGCAGACAAGTTGAAGTGAAGGCGTAGAATTGTCAGCTTTCAGCCATCAGCTCTCAGCTTTCAGTGAATTTACTGACAACGGAGAGCGGACGGCTGAAAGCTGTTTACAAGGGAGCGTGCAATGGTTGTCCTGGCGGTGACGTGGATGGCGAAAGTGGGGCACGAGAATGACGTCGTGGGCATTTTCGGAAAGTTAACGGAAGCATCCCGCAAGGAACCCGGCTGCTCGATGTATGTTGTGCATCGCCACAAGACGGAGCCGCGCCGGTTCTTCATCTACGAGCAGTACAAAGACGACGCTGCCCTCGAAGCCCATCGCGCCGCACCCCATTTCCTCCAGTTTGCCAGGAAAGAACTCCCCAAGGTGGCGGACCGGGTGGAAGGGCATTTGTTCGAGCCGCTGGGGTAGCCGGCCCATCGCTACTCCTCGCTCAGGAATTGCTTCGGCGGCAGAATTCCTCTGGAATTTCAGCGACTTCGTCTTTGCAAATTCCTCTTAGCTTCCAGCTCGCGGGTTATCATCCACCAATATGAAGACAGAGTTTCTCTTCGAAGATCCTCCGTTCGCTTCGTGTCATGGGGCAACCATTGTCCCAACCAACCGCGGACTGATCGCGGCATGGTTTGGCGGGGAAATTGAGGGGAGCCCAGATGTGAGCATCTGGATATCTCAAAACGGTGGCACAGGCTGGTCACCACCAATGGAAGTCGCGACCGGGCAGGAGAAGGGACAACGATATGCGTGCTGGAATCCCGTTCTGTTCACAACGACCACGGATCAAACATTGCTCTTTTACAAAGTCGGGAGAAGCCCGAGAAGTTGGTGGGGCAGACTGATCAAATCCGACGATGCGGGGCGCAGTTGGTCGCAGTCGCAGCGATTGCCCGACGGGATTTTGGGACCGATTAAGAACAAACCGGTGCAATTTGACGATGGCACTCTTCTTTGCGGGTCGAGCTCGGAAGAAAAGGGCTGGACGGTGCATATGGAGATCACCTCAGATCTCGGGAAAAGCTGGACGAGAACAGCGCCTCTCAACGATGGCCGAAGGCTGGCGGCGATCCAGCCCACCATCCTTTGCTTTCCCTCTGGAAGCCTGCAGATTCTCTGTCGCACACAACAGGGAAAAATTGCCGAATCTCGCTCCGAGAATCAAGGTCGAAGTTGGAGCAGGATGGAGTTGATGTCCCTACCGAACCCGGACAGCGGGATCGACGGTATTGTTTTACGAGATGGCCGGGCGTTGCTAGTCTATAACCACAGTACGACCGAGCGTACACCACTCAACCTAGGCTTATCTCAGGACGGCAAGAATTGGCACATTGCTTTGACACTGGAGGAAAATGCAGGCGAGTTTTCCTATCCCGCCATAGTCCAGAGCTCCGACGAGATGGTCCACATCGTCTATACCTGGAATCGGACCCGCATTAAGCACACGATTATTGATCCGAAGGAAATCGGGTAGCACGTTACTACCGCAAGCCTGCAAGAAGGAGAGCTACGCCGCAAAAGAAAAAGCAACAGCCCCCCATGCCAAACTGGATTGAACGGGTCAATCTGGAACTATTTGGGAGATGTTGGCTCTTAAGTTCGCGCAGCTTTCTATGAGTCCTGAAAGTCCAGAACAGAGGTTCGAATCTCTGTTCTGGGGGCAGATGCTCGTTCACCTCAAACTGCAATTGCCAGAGCTGGTAGCTGCTGAGAAAGCCGCAACTTACACCGCAAACCGCTAAGATCGCTCCCAGCGCAATCAGCATAGTTCGCATCTTGTAAGCGCACAATTACGCGGGTGAGGCGCCCGCGCCACACTGACTATCATTTGTTCTTGTCCACCATGAGCACGCCGCCCGAGGCGTAGCTCTCCTTCGACACTTCTACGAACGTAACCACGATGGCTTCGCGGCGGGCGCCGGCTTCCTCTACCATCGCGTCGGTGATGCGCTGGGCGAGCTTGCGTTTCTGATCGGCCGTGCGGCCTTGGAGCATGGTGACTTGGATTAGGGGCATTGGGTTTCGGTTCTCAGTTCTCAGAAACGAATAAACTCTATCGTATCGCCGGAACGAAGATTTTATTTGCGATTTCTGTTCTTCTCTGTGCCTCTGTGTCTTTGTGGTGAATTTCCCCTTACTTCGCCAACTCGTATCCGGCAAAGAAAAAACTCAATTCGAACCGCGCAGTTTCGTCCGCATCAGACCCGTGGATGGCGTTGTACTCGATGTTGGTCGCCCATTTCTTGCGGATCGTGCCTTCCTCGGCCTGTGCCGGGTTGGTGGCGCCCATCAGCTTGCGCAGATCGGCGATGGCATTTTCTTTCTCCAGGGCCAGCACTACAATCGGCCCGCTCGACATGAAATTGGTCAGGGAATTGTAGAACGGGCGATGTGCATGGACAGCGTAAAACTGCTCCGCCTGGTGCTTTGAAATTTCCAGCATCTTCATCGAGAGGATGTGGAAGCCGTGTTTCTCGAATTGCTCAATAATGTCGCCGACCGCGTTCTTCTTCACCGCGTCCGGCTTGATGATGGTGAGGGTGCGTTCCAGCGTCTTCATAGCTTAGTTGTTGGTCCTTGGTCGTTGGTCGTTGGCTAAAACCTTGTCGTCGGTCCTCGGTTGTCGGTTGTCGGCGACAGCACGTTGCCTTTCATTCTGCCAACAAACCCGAGACTTGCAACTCTGTACTTAGCACTCGGTACTAGGTACTCGCTACTCCGATTACCGACATC
>DATMOO010000354.1:0-19692 GCA_035568275.1 Candidatus Sulfotelmatobacter sp. | reverse complement strand
TGTGAAGAGTCCATTGAACACCAATCGCTGATGAACATACTTGACCTCGTTGTGGGCAAGCCCATCCGGACCAGCGACGAACGCGCCGAGCAAATCGGTCCGGTGCAGGGCATCCCGATTTTTGGTCTCGACGCGCTTAGCTCGGCTGCTTATGGCCCGGAGGCGGCCCTCAGCCTCCTGATCCCCCTTGGCCTTCTGGGAGTTCGTTATATCGTACCCATCAGCGCTGCCATCATCGCGCTGCTCGTGATTGTGTACTTTTCCTATCGCCAGACCATCGCCGCCTATCCCTCCGGGGGCGGCTCCTATACAGTGGCACGGTTCAACCTTGGAGCGCCTGCCAGCTTGCTTGCCGCGGCCGCGCTCCTCGCCGATTACATTCTCACGGCCGCGGTGGGCATTTCCGCGGGTATCGGCGCCTTGATCTCGGCCGTTCCGTCCTTGTTGCCGCACACCGTTTCTCTCTGCGTGGGAATTCTGATCGTCATCACCATTCTCAATCTCCGCGGAGTGCGTGATGCTGGCGCTGCTTTTGCGGTTCCTACTTACCTGTTTGTCGGCACACTTCTCATAACCATCGTCGCGGGCGTTCTGCGTGTGCTCCTCAGCGGAGGGCATCCCACGCCTGCAGTTCCGCTTCCGCCTCCGCTGCCCATCACCGCAGCAGTAAGCTACTGGCTGCTGTTGAAAGTTTTTGCCAGCGGTTGCACCGCCTTGACTGGCGTAGAAGCTGTCAGCAACGGCGTGAAGGCTTTCCGGGAGCCCACCGTTAAAAACGCCCAACGCACTCTCTCCGTGATTATTTTTCTCCTGGCCGTGCTGCTGGCGGGAATTTCCTATCTGGTAAAAACCTACGGAATTGCTGCCACCGATCCGGGCCAGCCGGGCTACCAGAGCGTTCTTTCCCTGCTCACCGCCGCGGTTTTCGGTAAGGGCCTCTTTTACTATCTGACCATCGGCTCGATTCTGGTCGTTTTATCTCTGTCCGCTAACACCGCCTTCGCTGATTTTCCGCGTCTCTGCCGCGCCATCGCCCAGAACAACTACCTCCCGCACGTCTTCGGCTATCGCGGCCGGCGGCTCGTCTACACCTACGGCATCGTCGTCCTGGCGGTACTCTGTGGCGGCGTGCTCATCCTTTTCGGCGGTATCACCGACCGGCTAATCCCGCTCTATGCCGTCGGCGCGTTTCTCGCGTTTACGCTTTCCCAAGCCGGCATGGTCATGCACTGGCGGAAAAATCGCGGTCCGAATTGGCTGAAGAGCGCACTCGTTAACGGACTGGGTGCCCTCGTCACCGGCATTACCACGGGCGTCGTGCTGGTTGCGAAATTCATGGAGGGCGCCTGGATTACGCTGCTTTTCATTCCCCTGACGATTGTTTTCTTCGCCATTGTGCGACGACACTACCACTCCGTGAAAGTGCTCACCAGTTGCAAGGTTCCGGTCGACGCGGCAGGTCTTAGCCAGCATCCCATTGCCGTGATTGCCATCGACCGCTGGAGCAACATCACGCGCCAGGGGATTGAATTCGCCGCCCGACTTTCGCCGGAAGTGATCGCCTTGCACGTCGAGCCTAATGAGCATTCCGAATTGCTTCAAGACGACTGGCAGCAATACGTTGAGCGACCTTTCCGTTTGGCAGGCAAGGAGCCACCTCAGCTACACGTCCTGCCCTCACCCTACCGCTTTATCGTCATTCCCGTCGTGCAGTTCGTTCTCGATCTTTCAAAGAAACATCCCGATCGCAGCATTGTTGTGGTCATACCAGAGCTAGTAGAGGACAGATGGTACGAATACTTCCTCCACAACCAGCGCGGCCGGCTTCTGGAGTGGATGCTTCTCGCGCGCGGTAACGAAAGCATCTTCACGGTGAGTGCGCCTTGGTACATTGGGCACGAGCCTAATAGGATCTGAAGCGGGGGATGATGAATAGGAAGGGTGAAGTGTAGCCCTTGACCGAACTCTCCGACATTCCTTCGACGGTTGGGATTGGAGTGAACGCGTCGCACCGATCGCTTGATATTGTGAAGGCTCTTCGAACTTGCGCACCACCTGAACGGAGGTAAAATGGAAGTGGATCCCTGGAGTGGGGAAGGCCATGGGCAGTCGTGCTGGCTTTCTTCCGCGGTCGCCGCGCATTCTTCCGATTTTAGTTTGCGTAATCTGTCTCCTCGCGCCCGCAGAGGGGCAACATGGAGGAGGAGGAGGGGGCGGGCACTCCGGTGGAGGCGGGCACTCCGGCGGTGGACACTCTGGCGGGCACTCGAGTGGCGGGTACTCCGCCGGAAAGTCCTCTGGCGAGAGCAATGCGGGCGGGCACTTCGGGTGGCTGCACCTCGGGTTTGGAAGGCACGGCCGAAATGCGGAATCCGCAGCGCCTTCTATCGGCGATGCTTCGCCGGCGCCGTCAAGCTTGTGGAACTTTCCCCCGACAGTGCGCCGACCATCCATTTCGAGGATTCCGTCAACCCTTCTCTGGTCTCCACCACCACGGCGGCTCAGCAGCCAAGTTTCGTTGGTCGCTTCGACGTTGCGTCCTCATCGCGGCATCTTCTTCAATCGCTTTCGGCAGATTCCTTCCTCCGGATGTTTCTTGAGCAGCGGAACCCAGGTTTGTTACTTCGAACCATTCTGGCCGTGGTTTTGCTCCTACGGTTACTTTGATTCTCTTGATTTCGGCTGGGGCTTCGGCGGAGACTCGGCTGATTCAGCCGACGACCTTAGCGCGCAGGGGCTTACGCAGTCGCAAATGTCCGCGATGCCGCCTACTGGCAATTCAGGGGAAGAAGACGCATTGGCTGGGAATTCGCCGGCGTCTCCTCAAGCTACGACGGGCGCAGTGCCGGAGGACCTGGCGCTGGGCAAGGGAGTCTTCGTGTTGGTGCTGAACAATGGAACGAGCCAGGCTGTGACGAACTACTGGGTGGCCGACGGCTATCTGGAATACATCAGCCCCGACGTCACGCGCAGTCACATTCCGCTCGATGCTCTCGACCTGCAAAACACAGTGAGCCGAAACGCTCCCCGCGGCCTATCGTTTGTGCTGCGCTCGACGCCTGCGCAGAATCGTTAGTGCTTCCTTCAAGCTCCGCACCGATCGGTATGGCCTGAATTTATGCGGGCAAGATGTTTCGGAGCTTCCAGTTTGCCTTCGACGAATGCCTCGTAGATGAATCTTTCGCCGTAACATCCGTCAACTCACTTCTCTGCCCCGCTTCCACCTGCTTTCGCATCGGCTCGAAGTTCCTCTGCATTCGGCCGACGCCGACCGAGATGCAATCGATGAGCGAGAACGACTTCGAGTGCTTGGCGAGCTGGCGTAAAGACTGCCGTAACGCAAAAGGTAACTTTCATTTTGAACGCAGTGTGAGGTATCGCAGGAGTAATGACGAAGATCCAAGGCGCCCTGTGGCACCGCCACTTTGATCGCTCCGGTGTGGCAATGTGAGTAACGCCATCTCGAAGGACGACCAAACTTATCTTGCTGATGGAGGCTATGGGTTTCTCCTCGGCGACGGCGCCCTGAACTACGGCCGCGAAAACATTGTCGAGAGCTACTACACCGCCCATGTGTGGCGCGGCATCTACGTCGCGCCGGGCCTGCAGCACATTAACAATCCCGGTTACAACCGCGACCGCGGGCCTGTGCTTGTGCCTTCCTTCCGGCTTCACTTGGAGTTTTAGATTATGAATCGGAGCTTTTCCCTGAGGTCAGCGATTGATACTCTGAGCGAGCGTTCCCGTCGAACACTGGATCATCGGCACGATGCGGGCTTTGAGTCTTCTGTTCTGAGGCGTATAAAGGATCATTTTTTTCTTGCTTTTATCCAGAGCGGCCTCGACATCCTTGCCATCGCAGGAAGCTAGATCCTTGATTTCATCAAGAACAACGGTTTCGTAGTCTCCACAATACGTTTGCTCGCCAATTCGCAGGGAAAAGTACAGACAGGGGACTATTTTGAAAGTGAAGACCTGCGAAGACCTGCGAAGCACCTTGACCTTTACAGGCACGGGATGCCACACTGTTCGGTACGAAGGAAGGACAGTGCGCGGGCATCGTACAATAAACGTACAATGGATGCGGGATTGTGGGTCCTTTGGGCCTTTGGGCCGGACCGGAAATGAATAACTTACGTATTATCAACACTATGCGTTAGTTCAAATCCCCCCTTCCGCACCATACACTTGCCTCCGGAAATGCGAGCGAATGTGGCTTTCAGGTCTGTTCGCCGTCGAACTCAGGAAAACATTGAACTTATGATCTACCTCGTTACCACTGTCCACATCCTGGTCTGTTTCTTCATCATCGTGGTTGTGCTGCTGCAAAGCGGAAAGAGCGGTGACATTTCGGCCGCGTTCGGCGGTCAAGGAAGCCAGACCGCCTTCGGCCCGCGCGGAGCCGCCAGCGCCCTGTCCCGCGCTACCACATGGTCGGCGGTGGCGTTCATGGTCACATCGATCACACTGGCCCTCTATTCGACCAGACACGCCGCCTCGTCAGGATCCGTTTTGCAGGGGGTTAAGTCGCAACCCGTAAAGACGCAGCCGGCTCCATCGCCTGCGCCGGCCAATCCACCCGCGCCGAAGAAATAATTCCTTCCGCAATATCTGCCGCCTCTTTACAGGCTTCGCTGTAATTGTCTTTGCCTGTGGGAGGTTGTACCATCTTGAAGTGTCGCTTTTATCGAGGAGGTGCTATGTCGGATCGTGACAGCAATACCTTCGTATGGTTCCTGGCTGGCTTGGGATTGGGAGCACTGGCGGGAGTTCTCTATGCACCCCGCTCTGGCGCAGAGACGCGTGAAGTCCTGCGGGCGCGCGCCGAAGAGGGCCGAGATTACGTACGCAGTCGTGCCCGGGAAGCGCGGGAACAGGCTGAGCAGTGGGCTGGTCGTGGCCGCGAAGCGGTGAACCAGCAGAAGGAGCAGTTCCGTGCCGCGTATGAAGCTGGACGTCAGGCGTATCACGAGGCGACCGCGGATACTGGAACCTCCAAGAATCTGTAGCTCTTATCGCGCCGGCTGCTTCCTTCGCGCGCGCTCGATGGTTGCCGGAGGATCGTATGGACAAAATGTCGTTGTTCGTCGCTCTGACTGGGATTGCCGTTCTTCTACAGGCCGGCGTTCTGCTGGCGATGTACCTCGCCATGCGCAAGAGCAGCCAGCGCATGGAAGAGCTGGCCGGCGATGTGAAGACCAAGGTCATGCCGACCATCGTGGAAGCGCAGGCGATGATGTCTGTGCTGCGCCCCAAAATCGAAACCATTGTGGAGAACCTGAGCGAGACCACCACGACTCTGCGGTCGGAGGTACAGCGTGTAGATGCGACCGTCAATGACGCGATCGATCGCGCCCGGCTGCAGATCATCCGCGCCGATGAGTTGCTCAGCCGCACGCTGGACCGTGTTGAACAAACCTCCGAGATTGTGCATAAGACGGTGGTCTCCCCGGTGAAGCAGCTTTCCGGACTGGTGCAGGGGATCACGACGGGGCTGGAGTTTCTCTTCGGCGGCCGCAACCGCAGGAATGGCGGCACCCGTGAGGAACGGCGGCCGGTGCCGCAGGACGAGATGTTTATCTAGGCGAATCTTTATCATCTACGGGAGCTCTAGCTCACGTCCGAGTCTGTTTCGCGTCGATCATTCATGAGAAATCATTGGGCTATGACTACCCTGCTTTTCGCAGGGATTTTTATTTGCTGTCTCTCTGTTTGCGCTCAAGAGAAGGTCGTCTGGAGCGATCAGGAAAAACCGATCGTTGCGCAGATTAGCGGCTTGCGAAAACTTGACGACAGTGTGCGGGCGGGCACAACAAAAGATCTGGCTCTGCAGATTCGGCAGTTGCCCGTTGTTCCCAACAAATTGCGGCTGGCTGGCGCTCTAGCGAATCTCTCCACCGAAGGAGACTTTGGACGCGACACCCTGCAGGAGGTCACCACCACTTTGGCGCAGGCACTGCGAGAGCAGCCTCCCGCGGGCAAACCGGGTCAGCCTGGTGAACTGTATATGGAGCTGGCATCGCTCGCGCGGTACGAGCATATGGCGGCGGAGTCAGACAATCCACAGTTCAAGGAAGCCATCGCGCAACTGGAAGCCGATGACGCCAAGCGCCAGAAGGCTGACTTCACGCTTTCGGATCTCCAAGGAAAGTCCTGGCATCTGCGAGACACGAAAGGCAAGGTGGTGCTGGTAAATTTCTGGGCAACGTGGTGTCCGCCGTGTCGCAAGGAGATGCCTGACTTGCAAGCGCTTTACGACAAGTACAAAGATCAGGGGTTCGTGGTGCTCTCGATTTCGGACGAAGAGGTGGCCAAGGTTTCTCCATTCATCACCGAGCGGAACATCAGCTATCCCGTGTTGCTCGATCCGGGGCGCAAGGTGAATGACGCCTTCGTGGTCGAAGGGATTCCGAAGAGCTTCGTTTACGACCGCGAAGGAAAGCTGGTGGCGCAGTCAGTTGACATGCGCACGCGCAGCCAGTTTCAGCAGATGCTGGCGGCGGCTGGGTTGAATTAGTTTGTGTAGTGGCGGACGCCTTCGTCCGCCCCGCGAGTTGTAGCGAGCGTGGGTGGTGAGGATCGACGCCAGTTCTGCTTTGCTGCTAGCATTCTGATTGCGCGCTATCGCGCGCAACCCCGGACGAGGCGTCCGGGGCTACACGTTTCGGGGGGAGTTATGCGTTATCTTGTTCGAGCCCGTGTTAAACCTGGTCGCGAAGGGGATTTGCTGAAGGCCATTGAAAACGAAAGTCTTGGCCAAGGCTCCGTCGCGGAGGGCGAATACCTGCGCAACATGAACGATGCGCGGCTTTGCCCGGACCAAACGACACGGTGGGTCGAGGTTTGCTACTGTCCGACGCCGCTGCAGGAAGAGCGTCCGTATTGGGAAGAATACTTCGATCTGGTGCGCGTGCAGGATGCGCATGATCGGCGCAAGTGCCGCGATGAGACTGGAACCGAGCCGTGGGCATGCAGTGATTGCGACTGCACCGCGAGGCTCGAAAAGAAACTCCAAGAAACTGGGACGCCATTTCTGACAACCTTGAGCTCGGTGCAGGGAGAAAACAGCGATTGCCAGACCGAATGCGCATCCGGGCGGGCTACCCAACGGTCTGAGTCATCCGTAACAAACGGCAGGAAATCGGCTTAAGGTAGAATTGATTCATGGTCGCTGGCCGGGGTCCCTTATGAAAAGACTGGTCGCTCTTCTGTGCCTCTCAATCTGCTGCTTAAGCTTTAGCGTCGTGACGTTCGCCAAAACGAACAACCCCGCTTACCGCGAAGACCCTGCCGCGCACAAAATCCAGAAGAAGCAACAGAAAGCCATGAAGAAGGCTCAGAAGAAGCAGAAGAAGGCGCAAGATAAGATGTTCAAGGAAAGCGTGAAGAAGAGCCATTATCCGAAGCACAACTACTAAAGCTAAAACGGTCTTGAGGGTACCCCGTCCTTGTCGCGGTTTGTGCGACAGGGCGGGGTTTTTTACTTGGGGTGATCGGTATTGAAACAAAGTCAAAATCCCACCCTGTCCCTGCAAAAAGACGCAGGGACAAGGATGGGGCACCCGGTTCTGTCAAGTGATCCAGCCGCCGCCGACGACCACGTCTCCATCGTAGAAGACCGCGGCCTGGCCAGGGGTGATGGCGCGCTGGGGCTCGTCGAAGGTTGCGAGAATCTCGTCTGCGCCGGTGCGCTCGATTACGGCTGCGGCGGGTTCGTGGCGATGGCGGATCTTCACGGAGACCCGCATCGGCTCATGTAGGTCATCTACTGAGATCAGGTTTACGCGCTTGGCGCGCAGCGTCCGCGAGTATAGCTGCTGGTCACCACCCACGATCACCTGCTTGTTCGCGCCGCTGATCTGGATCACGTAGAGCGGTGATCCGGTGGCGATGCCGAGTCCCTTGCGCTGGCCCACGGTAAAGTTGTGAATGCCGCTGTGCTCGCCAATCACCTCTCCCGACGTGGTCACGAGATCGCCGGCCGTGTCGGGCAAGCTCTCGCCCTGCTCCGCGAGGTAGGCGTCAATGAAGCGCTTGTAGTCGCCTCCTGGGACGAAGCAGATCTCCTGCGAGTCGGGCTTCTCAGCCAAAGCGAGGCCGTGCTTTCTGGCGAGTTCGCGGACTTCGGGCTTGATCATGTCGCCGAGGGGAAACAATGTGCGGCTCAACTGTTCCTGCGTCAGACCAAAGAGGAAATACGTCTGATCCTTGCTCAAGTCTGCGGGTCGCTTGAGCAGCCAACGGCCTCGGGCCTCATCGTAGGCGACGCGGGCGTAGTGGCCGGTGGCAACCCGCTCGGCGCCAATCTGCTGAGCCACAATCAATAACTGATCAAACTTCAAGTGATTATTGCAGAGACTGCACGGAATCGGAGTGCGTCCGGAAAGGTACTCTTCCACGAAGGGACGCACCACGTCGCGCTCGAAGCGCTCCTCGTGATTGACGACGTAATACGGGATCCCGATCTGCTGGGCGACGCGGCGGGCGTCGTAGACATCGTCGAGCGAGCAGCAGCGTCCCTGTACGGACTCGGGCATGCCCTCATGGCCGGCAAGGCGGCGCTGGTTCCAGAGTTGCATGGTCAAGCCGATGACGTTGTGGCCTTCGGCGCGCAGCATGGCCGCGACGGTGGAGGAGTCCACACCGCCCGACATCGCTACGGCAATCGTATCTGTACTCAACTAGTACCTCAGGGGCTAGAGCCCGTCTGATTCGCCACTTATCGCGGCCTGAAGGGCCGCTCTTCCACGGCGCACGGTGCGGCAAGTGCTGCTTGGCCCGAGGCCTTGGGAAACCATGCTCCGCGGAATCCTTACACGGGCCAGGCTCTAACTAAATGGCAAGTGCTAAGTGCTAACGACTTGCTTGTTGTACTTCGGCGAGATCGCGCGCAAGCGTGCGATCGTCTCCGGTACTAAGCTCAATGCGAAATCAACATCGGCTTCCGTGGTCTGCTTGCCCAGACTGAAACGGATGCTGGCGCGCGCTTGTTCGGCGCGGAGGCCCATAGCGATCAGGACGTGTGACGGTTCGATCGCACCGGAAGAGCACGCAGCTCCCGTGGAGACTGCCAACCCTTTCAGGTCGAGCGCGATCACCACGGCTTCTCCGTCGATGTGATCGAAGTGAAGGTTCGTCGTGTTCGGAACGCGTGTGGCACTCTCGCCGTTGACACCGGCCTCATCTACTTGCGCAAGTATTCCCTGTTCCAGGCGATCGCGCATTGCAGCCATCTTGTGGTTGTCGCTGCGGTCCAGAGCTTCTTTCGCAAGTTGAGCAGCCTTACCCAGGGCAACAATTCCGGGGACGTTTTCCGTTCCTGCACGGCGCGAACGTTCGTGGCGGCCGCCGTGAAAAAGCGGCTGGATACGGGTTCCCTTCTTCACATACAGTGCGCCAACGCCTTGCGGCGCATGAATCTTGTGGCCGGAGATGGAGAGCGCGTCACAACCGATCTGCCGTACTCTGATCGGAACTTTTGCCGCAGCCTGCACCGCATCGGTATGAAAAAGAACATTCGACTCGGACGCAATCTTCCCAATTTCTTCGACCGGTTGCCGCACTCCGGTTTCGTTGTTGGCCATCATCACCGAGATCAGCTTCGTGTTTGGTCGCAGGGCACGCCGGACATGCGAAGGATCGATCAGGCCGCGGCCATCCACTGGAAGGATGGTCACCTCGCAGCCGATCTTCTCCAAATGCTTACATGCGTGCAGCACGGCGTGGTGCTCGATGCTCGACGTGATCACGTGATCGCCAGCAGCGATCCATCCGGCGATGGCGAGATTGTCACTCTCCGTACCGCCGCTGGTAAAAACTATTTCCCCCGCGCTGCAGCCGAGCAAGTCGGCGACGGATTCGCGCGCGTCCTCGACGGCGGCCCGCGTCTCCTGCCCGTGATGATGGATGGACGAGGCATTGCCGAAGCGCTCCCCGAAAAAGGGGCGCATGGCCTCGAACACCTCGGGCAGAACCGGGGTGGTGGCGTTATTGTCGAGGTAAACGCGCTGCATACAGAACCCACGTCTATTCTACGGGATTCGTACGCTGGATGCAGTTGGACCGGGCGGGGCGCGCTTCGCGCCGCCCTGACAGCCGAGGCGGCTGTCTCTACATGATTACCGCTGGTCGATGGGCACGTAGTGACTGGGATATTCCGGGCCCAGGTACTCCGCGCGGGGGCGGATCAGGCGGTTGTCGTCGAGTTGTTCGATGACATGGGCGGCCCATCCGCTGATTCGCGAAACGGCGAAGATCGGCGTGAACAGATCAACGTCGATGCCCAGCGTGTGGTACGTGGACGCTGAGTAAAAGTCGACGTTGG
This sequence comes from Candidatus Sulfotelmatobacter sp., assembly GCA_035568275.1. Taxonomy (GTDB): domain Bacteria; phylum Acidobacteriota; class Terriglobia; order Terriglobales; family Acidobacteriaceae; genus Sulfotelmatobacter. Next base: position 9,368 of record DATMOO010000354.1, on the reverse strand, counting down.
CATTCAGCTTCTTGTCGGCCTTCACGAACTCTTCGATCTTGTGCGAGATCTCGAACCACTTGGCCTGGCCGCTGGAGTTGCCGAGATCGCGGGACATGACGCGCAGGTGTGTAGCGCGCGGGTCTTCCGTGTGATAGACGCGGTGTCCGAAGCCCGGAATCTTTCGCTTCTGCGCCAGCATGCCTTTAACGTAGTCGACGGGATCCGCGCCGGATTCGTCGATCGCCACAAGGATGCGGAACACCGCTTCGTTCGCTCCCCCGTGGAGAGGACCTTTCAGAGCGCCTATCGCTGAGGTAATGGCAGAATGCATATCCGACAACGTCGCAGCCGTTACACGCGCCGCAAAGGTCGATGCGTTGAGCTCGTGGTCGGCGTGAAGGATTAGTGCGATGTCGAGAGCGCGCTCGGCCGTAGGCGAAGGATGTTTGCCATTCAGCATCAGCAGGAAATTTGCAGCGTGGGACAGAGAACGATCAGGATCGACCAGCGGCTTTCCCTTGCGAATGCGGTCATACGCGGCGACGATCATCGCAATCTGCGAGGTCAGGCGGATGGCCTTGTCCACATTCGCCTTGCGGTCGTTGTTCTTCTCTTGCGGATCGTAGAATGACAGCGCCGAGACGGCTGTGCGCAGCACATCCATGGGCAATGCATGCCGTGGCGCATTGCGCAGCAGCGTAATAATTGACGCGTCTACCTTGCGTTCCTCGGCCAGTCGGTCGTGCAGTTCACGCAACTCCTCGCGGGTGGGCAGCTTGCCAAACCAAAGCAGGTAGCAGGTCTCCTCGAAATTGGAGTGGTCGGCCAGTTCGTGGATGTCGATGCCGCGATAGGCGAGCACGCCGCGATCGCCGTCGATATAGCAGATCTTGGAACTGGTGGCAACGACTCCCTCGAGCCCTTTGGGAGCATGAGTTGTAGTCACGCTGGACATTCGGTTCTCGCTTGACTGGATTTTGCGTTGCCGGACCGCGCGAGGAGGGGCGCGAGACGCAACCTTCGTTTATACCTCAAACGTTCTGAAGTTTCCAACCACCCTTCGGTAATACTCACAGTAGTGACCTTGGCTGCATTCGAATGGTTAGATGCTCATTTGCAGCGTCCCTTTGCCTATTAGCGCGGCAACCGTTCGCCTTCACTCAGAGTTATCAGGGTTACTCTGCGATCTCTCCGGCCCTTCTCCGCGAACTCAGCGTTTAAAAGCTTTTGCCGCCGAGAACGCGGAGAAAACCCGTAGAGAACGCGGAGAAACCTCAAAGATCGAACAGGTCGGTTTTTGCCAGCTTCATTTGGCGCGGCGTATAGTTAAAGGTTCGCTCGAAGTATTTCGCGGCCTTGCCCGCGTTCTTCATACTCCTGATGGAGGAATCATCCTAAATGAAACGTCTCTTCTCGCTTGTGCTGGCCCATGCCTTCGTGTGCTCCACGATCGCGAGCGCCGACGAAGGCATGTGGCTTTACAACGAGGCTCCCAAAGACAAGATCAGGGCCAAATACGCTTTTGATGTTACGCAGCAGTGGCTGGATCATGTGCGGCTGTCGTCGGTGCGCTTCAATAACGGCGGCTCGGGATCGTTCGTCTCGCCTGACGGCCTGACGTTTACCAATCATCACGTGGGCGCGGGTTGTGTACAGCAGCTTTCGACCGAAGGTCACGACTACATCAAAACCGGCTTCTACGCCAAAACACAGGCGGAGGAAGCGAAGTGTCCGAATCTCGAACTGAACCAACTGGTCGGCATCGAGGACGTGACGGAAAAAATCAACGCGGGAATAAAGCCCGAGATGTCGACCGCAGAAATTGGAGCGGCCCAACGCGGGGCCATGTCACAAGTCGAGAAAGACTGCACCACCAGCACCGGCCTTCGCTGCGACGTGGTGACCTTCTACTCCGGGCAGGTCTATAACCTCTACAAATATAAGAAATACACAGACGTCCGTCTGGTGTTCGCCCCGGAATTTGATATTGCATTTTTCGGCGGGGATCCCGATAACTTCACTTATCCCCGATACGATCTGGACATCACTTTCTTCCGCGTTTACGAGAATGACAAGCCGGCACACCTGGACAACTATCTGAAGTGGTCGCCGACTGGGGTGAAAGACGGAGACCTGATCTTTGTCTCTGGACACCCGGGCAACACCGGGCGATTGCTGACCATGGCGCAGCTTGAGTTTTTGCGCGATGTTCAGTATCCGATCGCTCTGAAAGTGTACGCGCGGCGCATTGCTCTACTGCAGGAGTTCAGCAAGCAGTCGGAGGAAAACGCCCGCATCGCGAAAGAAGATCTTTTCGGGCTGCAGAACTCGCAGAAGGCGATTACCGGATACCAATCCGGACTGCTCGATAAAGAGATCATGAAGGAAAAAACCAGCCAGGAAGTCTATTTGCGTGCGGCCTTCAAGGTGGCTTCCAAGGATGCCAATGCAACCGATCCATGGGAGGAGATCGCACAAGCGATCAAGACACAGCAGGAGATCTTTCCGAACCTGAGCTATCTGGAGCGGATGCGCGCCTTCCCTTCGCACCTCGCCCAGTTTGCGCGAACGCTGGTTCGTGCGGCGGACGAAAAGCCGAAGCCGAATCCCGACCGGATGCGCGAGTTCCGCGATTCTGCCCTGCCGTCGCTCGAGCAGCAGCTTTTCTCCACGGAGCCGATTTACAAAAATCTCGAGACCGCGCTCCTCGCCGACGGGCTTAGCGAGATGCAAGAGTCTCTCGGCAAGGACAATCCAGAAGTGCAGAAGGTGCTGCAGGGGAAATCACCTGCCGAGGTGGCGAAGGACCTGATTGCCAACACCAAGCTGGATGATGTGGCGGTCCGAAAGCAGTTGTATGAAGGCGGAAAGGCGGCCATTGAAACGAGCACGGATCCGCTCATCGTACTGATGCGCTCTATCGATCCGGATGCCCGCTCGGCCCGGCGCGAGTTCGAGGACAAGGTGGACTCGGTGGTTCGCCGAGACGGTGGTGCCATCGCCAAGGCTCGATTTGCGCAGAGCGGTTTCACCCAGCCTCCAGACGCCACTTTTACCCTCCGCTTGAGCTATGGAGTGGTAAAGGGGTATCAGGAGAACGGGAAAGCCATCCCGTTTGACACGACGATGGGCGGCGCCTACCAACATGCCGCAGAACACGGCAGTCAGTCACCCTATAACTTGCCAGAGAGTTGGATCAAGTTGAAAGATAGGCTGGATCTCAAGACGCCGTTTAACTTTGTTTCGACAGCGGACATCATCGGAGGCAACTCCGGGTCTCCGACCGTGAACAAGAATGGTGAGGTCGTTGGGATCATCTTCGACGGCAATATCGAGTCGCTGCCCTGGAACTTTGCCTACAGCGATACGCAGGGACGCGCGGTTTCCGTGGACTCTCGCGGCATTCAGGAAGCGCTGCGTAAGATCTACGGCGCTGGTGCCCTGGCCGATGAGCTCATGGGAACCAAGGCTACCCCGGCGAAAGCCGGAAAATAGGTGATCGCAATTCAAAGAGCCCGCGTGCAGAGCGCGGGCTTTTTTCTATGGTTGGCTCAGGCTGGCCAGAGCGTCAAAGCGGTCTTGGTCAGGATCTGCTCCTGCACTGACTGCGTCAGGGGCAGCGCGCGGAACTCATCGAGATTCTTCTTGATATCAGGAACGCCGGGCCCGGGCCAATCCGTGCCGAACAACGTTTTGTGCGCGATCTCTTCCAGGCGCGGGAAGTACTTCAGCAGAGTCTTTGGAGGAATGCCGCTGATATCGAGGTGAACGTTGGGATGACGGCGAACCAGGAAGAATGCAGTCTGCATCCACAGAGGACGCCCGCCGTGAGCAAGTAAGATTTTGAGCTTGGGAAAATCCACGGCGACGTCGTCGACGTAGATCGGATCGCCGTACTTGTTGCGTGCTCCGGGAAATATCGACGTGCCAGTGTGGAACATGACCGGCACGCCATTCGCCTCAGCGGCCCGGTAGATAATCTCCAATTCCTTCGCCCCGCTCAGGTAATCATTCGGAAACAACAATTGGTGCGGCGGATGAATCTTGATCATCTGCAGGCCCAGCCGCAGTATCTGCTCGACATCGGCGAGGACGTTAGTGGTATGGCGCGGATGCAGGCTGCCGCACGACAACAGCCGCTTGGGATCTTCCTTTGCGTAGTCGGCGACAAATTGATTCACGCCGCTGGTGAAGCCGATGACCTCCGGCGCCACGTAATTGATCAGCATGGCGCGATCGATGCCGCTCGCATCCAGGAACTTGAGGAACGCCTTCGGAGAACGGCAGAATTCGACGATCTGATCGAAGTTCGGGCGCTTATGCTTCATGAGTTCCAGCGCGTGGGGCTTGAACATCTCCATCGGCTGGATGTGGATATGGCAGTCGGTGATCATTCGTGATTGGCGGCCGTCGCACTTCTTCCGCGTTTTGCGCAACAGAAGTGGGGATTTGCCTCAGCGGGGCATTCTATCAGTACGCAGGCTACGTCGCCGGGCAGGGCACGAACGATGACCAGTCGATTCCCTGCTGAAATTGCTCGTCCGGCTCGAAAGGTGTTTTGAAGGTGAATGCAAACTGCGTGGGCCCGTGCTTCTCAAGATACGCAATGCGCTTGGTCGCCTCGTCCATGCCAGGACGATGCCCCGTCGGCACCCACCAGAGGGCCATGTACACGCCCGCAAACTTCTCGAACCATGCTTCCCTCTGCCGGAGCAGTTCCGCGTGAGCCGTCTTGTAGACGTAATGTCGCAACGTGGCAATGCTTTCCCACACGGACATATTGATCAGAATCCGGTCGTCTTCAGGGTAGGGTCGGAAATAGGTTGCATTGCCCACGGGTGTTTGCAGCCGCCAGACGAATCCGGGGCTGCGATCGGCGAGCGCATTGATCTCGTCGAGCCGGGCGACGAATCCGGACATGAGGGCGTCTTCAATCGGAGCTCGCACTTGACCGATGTTGACCTGGGCAACGTGATAAACGGGCATGCAACTCTGCACCTTTCGCGTTAATTGCCATTCATCTGGGCTGCGGCCAGCACAGCCCTTTTGGTGAATACACGAATCATCTCGCGACGATACTCCGGAGTGAGGGCGGAAGTTGTCAAAGGTTTGCTAATTTTCGCGGCCAAATCGGCAGCGGCTTCGGCAAGGGCTTCATCGATTGCTTTTCCTGCAAGCAATTCCGATGCGCCCTTCACCAGGAGTGGCGCGGGGTTCACGGCAGTGATCCCGATGCGCGCATCGGAGACGTGCCCGTTCGAGCGTTTCAACACAACAGCTACACCGGCGAGGGGATAGTCAATCGATCCGCGCACGCGTAGCTTGCGGTACACACCGCGATAATCTTTCGAGCTCGCCGGCAGGAATACGCGCGTGACGAGTTCGTTGGCCTGCAGTTTGCGGTAGTTGTCGCCCAAACCGGTATAGAAGTCAGAGAGACGGACACGACGGGTTCCGGTGGGGCCCGCAATTTCTACTTCCGCTTTCAGACAGAGCAGGGCCGGAGGAGTATCGCTCGAAAACGCCGCCCAGCACTTGGTTCCGCCGGGGGCGACGTGGCAAAGATCGCCGTCTTTCTTGATGCAGAATCCACAGCCCTTGCGCCAGGTCAGCGACTGGTTGTACCAGAGACAGCGCGTGTCGAGGCAGATATTGCCGCCAATCGTCCCCATGTTGCGAAGCACTGGAGACGCTACGGTACCGGCAGCTTCGCTTAACACGGGATAGTGCTCGCGTAGAAAGTCGGAGCGCTCGATCGTACGGATCGTCGTGAGTGCGCCGATTTCCACGCTGCCATCGGGTCGCGGCTCGATTCCGCGAATTTCACCGATTCCACGCAGGTCGACCACATATTCGGGCTCAAACAGCTTCTGCCGCATAGAGGGGATGATGTCGGTACCTCCGGCGAGGACGCGCACGCTGCCAGCATGCTTCACCAGATGCTCGATGGCTTCTGCTACAGACCGAGGCCGGAGCAATTTGAATTGCGGCAAACTCAATCCGCACCTCCGGCGGGCTCGTGGCGGGAGGGATCCAGTGGATGACGTTCCGGCCCTTTGCCTTTGAACCAGAGCGATCCACCGTGTTCGCGGAAGCCCTTTGGCGACGTGGGATCGACGCCCTCAGTGAGATTCAGCGCTTTCGCGTTCTTCTTGGAACGCAATGCGGCCAACACCCTCTCGGGCGTAAACGGCGATTCGTGCAAGCGGATTCCGACGGCGTCGTAGATGGCGTTCGCAATAGCCGGGATAGTCGCGGCGAGCGATCCCTCACTGCATTCCTTGGCGCCGAAGGGGCCCTCGGGATCGATGCTCTCGACGATAATGGGCTCGACTTCCGGCGACTCGACCGACGACGGGCTGCGATATTCGAGCAAGCCGGGATTCATCAGCATTCCATCCTTCCAGACCATCTCCTCGGTGAGGGCCTGTCCCATACCCATCCACACAGAGCCGATAATTTGTCCTTCGACTGAAACCGGATTGAGGGCGCGGCCGCAATCGTGGGCCGCCCACACTTTGTGCACCGTCACTTCGCCAGTCTCCTCGTCGACACTGACTTCGGCAACCTGGGCGGAATAGGAATACGCGGGCGATGGTCCCACGCCAGCGCCTTTGTGCTTGCCGCCCCGAGCTTCTGGCGGAGGCGCGTAGGAACCAGTGCCGGTGAGCGCGCCATGAAAATCAATGGCCGCGACCACCGCTTCTTCGAATGTCATCTGATCTTTCGGGCCATCGTCTTTGCGCTTCTGCTGGAGAGACCCGCGGAGGATCTGGCCTTCGACTCGGCCTGACACTGTGGCCGCCGAGCTTTGCTCGGCCGGACGGCCGATGGCGGCCGTCCCCACACGACCCTCTCTCTTCCCAACAACATCATCACGGAAGACAAGGTCGTCCGGCTGGCAATTCATCTTCTTGGCGGCAGCAGCTGCGATCAGCTTCTTCACTTCGTTCGCGGCGCGCAGTGTGGCATTTCCGGCCATGAAAGTCACACGGCTGGAGTAGGAGCCAATGTCGATCGGAGTCAGGTCGGTGTCGGCGGCTATCACACGCACGCGGGACAACGAGCATCCGAGGACTTCGGCGGCGATCTGCGCCGTCATCGTGTCTGATCCCTGGCCGATCTCTGATGCTCCTGTGTAGACAACCACGCCGCCGTCGCGATCGATCTTGATATTCACCGTCGAGTGCGGCATGTCAGAGCGGATGATTGAGTTGGCGGCGCCGCTGACGTAGTGGCTGCAGGCGATTCCGAGGCCGCGTCCTCTGGGGAGCTTGCCTTTGCGCTCGTCCCAGCGGGAGCGCTCGACTGTCTTCTCAATGCACTCCGGCAAACCGTAGCTCTGGACTCGCAGACCGTTGACCGTAATGCAGGGCGGCTGCAGCAGATTTCGGCGGCGGATTTCAGCCGGATCCATTCCGACCTTCGCAGCGAGTTCGTCGAGTTGCGATTCGAACGCGAACCGGACATTCACTGTTCCGTGTCCCCGCATGGCACCGCACGCGGGCTTATTGGTGAGCACACGGTATCCGTCGTACTGAATGTTAGGGATATCGTAGAGAGCGCCGAGCAGCGCGCCGGAGTACAGAATCGTGACCACTCCGTAGGAGCAGTAGGCACCGCCGTCTTGCACCACGCGGGCTTTCACGGCGGTGATGCGGCCGTCGTTCTTTACGCCCGTCTTCAAGTCGATGATGGTCCGCGGGCGCCCGCGATGTGCCCAGAAGACTTCCTCACGCGTGTAGGTAATCTTGACCGGAGCTTGTGCCTTGCGCGCCGCGACTGCCGCGATGATCTCGATGGGGATGACTTCGCTCTTGCCGCCGAATCCGCCGCCGACTAGCGGCTTGATCACACGAATTTGCGCCATGGGCATCTCGAGCACGAGCGACAATTTGTGCTGGAGGTAATATGGCACCTGCGTCGATGACCACACCGTCAGGCGTCCGGGCTTCCCCGTATGCGGATCGATTTCGAAAGCCGCCAGCGTGGAGTGCGGCTCCATCGCAGCATGCGTGACTTCGTTCGCGATGAACCGCGCCTCGGCCACGTGATCGGCTTCGGCGAAGCCTCTATCAGGATCGCCGAAGATGTGGTGATAATCCTTTTCCAGATTGTTGGGCTTGTTGTCGTGAATCAGATCTGTTGAAGCCTTCATCGATTCTTCAGGATCGAAGTAGGCGGGCAAGACTTCGTAATCAACGTCGATCAATTCCAGAGCCTTCTCGGCAATGGCTTCGGAAATAGCAACGACGCAGGCCACGTTGTCACCGACGTAGCGCACCTTGTCGAGTGCGAGGGCGTGCTCGTCGTGTCCGACGGGGAGAATGCCGTAGGGATTCGGTGCGTCCTTCCCGACGACGACCGTGATAACTCCCTCGAGTTGCTCGGCGCGGCTGATGTCGATGCGCTTGATGCGCGCGTGCGGATAGGGCGAATGCAGGATCTTTCCCACCAGCATGCCGGGAACGCTGAGGTCGTCGGTGTACTTGCCGGCGCCGCTGGTCTTCTCGGCGGCGTCGACCATAGCCGTGGATTTGCCGATGATGGAGAAGTCGGCCGTTGGTCGGTGGTTCTTGGTCGTTGGCTGAGTCACTTTCCATGCTCGCTATTCGTTACCGCACAACGCTCCGCGGCAATCGCCGATCGGATAGCTTCATACATCTGGTTGTACCCAGTGCAGCGGCACAGATTGCTACTCAACGCGTCGCGAATATCCGACTCGGATGGATCAGGATTTTCGGCGAGCAGCGACTTCACTGTCATGATGAATCCGGGCGTGCAGTAGCCGCACTGCGCGCCGCCCCATTCGCCGTACGCTTTCTGAATCGCCGCCAGACTGCCGTGCTCGCTGACACCTTCTATCGTGGTGATCTCCTGACCTTCGCAACTGGCTGCGAGCAGGGTGCACGACATCATCGCGACGCCATCGACCAGCACAGTGCACGCTCCGCAGGACGAATCATCGCAGCCGCGCTTCGAGCCCGTAAGTTGCAGGTCTTGCCGAAGCACGTCGAGCAGCAACGCGCTCGACTCGATCGCGACTTCGTCAGCGCGGCCGTTGATGCGGAGTTCGATGAGTTCTTTGCGCATAGCTTTGAGCGATGAGCAATGAGCAGCGAGCGAGCCTTTGTTTTGCTCATCGCTCAATGCTCATGGCTCATTGCTGACCTTTCAGTACACCGGCACTTTCCCGTCCACCCTTCTCGACCACGCATCGATGCCGCCGCGCATGGACTGCGCTTTCTCAAATCCCTGCTGCCGCAGCCATACCGTCACATTCATCGATCGAACGCCGTGATGGCAGACAACCACGATGTGGTCCTCCGGATCCAATTCCTGGTGAGCTCGCGACGGCACTTCGCCCATCGGCATCAGCTTGGCGC
>DATMOO010000353.1:0-4053 GCA_035568275.1 Candidatus Sulfotelmatobacter sp. | reverse complement strand
GACACGTCCGCAATGAATCGATACCCACGTTTGGGAAGCGTCTCGATAAACCGAGGATTTTCAGCCGAGTCGCCTAAGGCACTCCGGAGTTTCGCGATGGCGATGTTGACAGCTTGGTCGAAATCACCAAAACTTTCGTCGACCCAGATTCGGCTGCGCAATTCCTCCCTCGTTACGACTTCCCCCGGACGCTCCAGCAAGATCTCCAGCAATTTCATCGGTTGCTGCTGGACTTTGATTCTCACGCCCCCTTTGCGCATTTCGCCGGACTGGAGAGAAACCTCGTAGGTTCCGAATCGCACGATCGCCATGTGGCGCACAGGTTCCATAGCGCACTTGGGTTCGGCATGGAAGTCTAGCACCTGTAGCAGACCCAAGTGTCAGACCCAGCCAGAATAATGTGCAGAGCTAACCCCTTAGACACCAATTGCTTAACAAGCAGCAAACGGGTTATGGCGAGAAAAGCCTCAGTAAATTGACGCCGGAGGACTGGCACGTCAGATTGGTCGGAGATCACAAGATCAAGGAGATGGTCATGGCAAAGGTGATTGAGTTTTGGGTACCGAAGAATTTCCGGAAACCGTTGAAGTGGAGACCTCCTCAGCAAGGTGGAAAAGTCATTGAGTTTTGTTCGCAGACAAAAAAATCAGCATAGCGGAGAGTGGGTTTCGAACTGGTTTGGGAGAAGGCAAATGAGGCGTATCGCACTTGGGCTACAAGGGATTGTCGGATTCGGGACTTCATCCTCACAAGACGATAAATCGTTGCCAGGGTTTGAAGAGTTGGCCATGCCCCTGTTCGATTCCCTTTACAACTTCGCGCGCTGGCTTGTGCACAACCAGAACGATGCCGAGGATCTCGTGCAAGAGACTTATCTAAAGGCTTTACGCAGTTTCGCATCATTTCAGCGTGGCACCAACTTCCGGGCATGGATGTTTAGGATCCTGAAAAACACTTTTCTCAGTTCATGCTCAAAACTGAAGCGGCGTATGACCGTTGCGATCGACTCGGAGAAGGACGGCTATGAACCGCCAGTTGATACGGAGACTCCCGAAACGATTCTGATGAATCGCTCTAACTCCCAGCTAGTGCAGCGCGCCATCTACAATCTGCCCGTGCATTACCGGGAAACCCTCCTACTTTGTGAAGTGGAGGAAATGTCGTACCAGGAGATCGCAAGCATATTGTTGATCCCGACAGGAACCGTCATGTCACGCTTGGCCAGAGCCCGGAAGGCAGTTCGCGAGTCACTGGTATCGGTAGCGCCCTCTGTGGACCGACATCCGCGCACAGAGCGCAAAGAGCCCGGGGCGACGAGAGAGGTGTCTGTCGATCCGGACTTTATTAGAGAGAAAGACAAGCCGCTTGCTCGTCAATTCTCGGATTTGGAGATCGAATCGATCGGTCGAGAAGACCTCCACCTGTGATGAGCGGGGCCGCATCGCGATCTGCAAGTCTCCAATTTCGGTGAAAAGCTCAAAAGGTTCGAGTTGCAGCTCCGCTCCTGACGCGGCACATAGTAAAACAATCAGAATCGTTGATTAATTTCCCTCAAACAACAACTTGTTTCGAGAAACACAATGCAGGCAGGGCGAGTGGCAATACCACACTTTTGGCAAGCGCTTCTGACAGCATTGTGTATTCCCGACTCCCCCGAGAACCAACTCCTCAGGCAATAATCGTTGAACTGAATCACTTGCTGGTATCACTCCACGATTTCTGTGATCGAGTGGAATAAGGGACCAGAAAGTCCGTTATCCATGGTGAGACTCGATTTGCGGGAGGGGATTGTGAAGAATTTAAGAAGCAGCCTCGTTAAGTTCAACTCGGCGGCCTTGGCAGTTCTTACCACCGTGTTCCTTGTGTCTGGTGGAGCATCGGCCAAGAATCACAAAATCAAAACGTCCGACAACCAGGCAGATGTGGTCGCACATATTTCGTTCCCTGGACAATCGCCTGTCGACATGGCAATACAGAAGAAAGTCAATGACAAGTACTACCTCTACGTGCAGCACTCAAAAGATGAAGGTATTTCGATTATCGATATCAGCAAGCCCGCTCAACCGAAAACGGTTGGAGTAATTCCGTGGCCAGATCCAGCTGTGTCGAGCAGGATGAACGTGACGGGTGATTTGGCGATCATTTCCGGAACCGGAGACCGACCGATGCACGGCGGCACCTCCAACGAGGACCTTGTGCTTTGGGATTTGTCGAATCCAGCCGCTCCTCGAGTAGTGCAGAAATTCTCGGGAGTGGTTAAGTGGCTTCAGGACGAGCGCAATTTCATTTATGTCTTGAACGGCGACGGGGTATGGGTGGTCTCAAAGCCAGCAGATCATCAGCCGGAACAAATCGAGTCCTCGTATAGCGGGGGGTGAGGATCGCTTCGGGGGCAAGATCCCTAACCAGAGAGGCGGCACGGTGCCTATTGCAACGTCCGCGCCAATGTCTCCCTGGAAGCCAGACAGCCCGAGGGCCAAGAGCGGCGAATCGAACGACTGCAAGCCTGGTAACTAACTCTCGCTGAGGGCAGCCACCGAGGATTCCGCTTAAACAAACAGATCCAACATCGGAAAGGAATACAACAATGACGAGTAAACACGTGTGGGTAGGAACTTTCGTGGCGGTAGTAGTTATTGCGATTGCACTGCTGTCAGCGGGATCCCCGAACGCCAGTGCGAGCGACCAACCGTCCTCGCCAAATGTGGACGTAAAGATCGACAATTTCAGTTTTGGGCCGCAAACGGTCACAGTACCCGTCGGAGGGACAGTGACGTGGACCAACCGTGATGACACTCCCCATACGATTGTCAGCACAGAGGGCGTGTTCAAGTCCAAGGTGAGGGATACAGACGAAACGTTTTCCCACACATTTACCAAGGCGGGAAAATATCCCTACTACTGCTCGGTTCATCCGAAGATGACAGGCCAGATCATTGTGCAGTGACACCCCGGTTTCTGGATGGTGTTGCTGCGGAATCGGTTCTTTTCCTGGCAGTACCCCAGTTATACGTACAGTCCCCTCCCTCGACAAAGCGGCGTTCTAAAGCGACCTTAGAGAAGATGACTGTAGACTCGGCACGATTCGAACGGGAGTTTAGAAGCCTCGAGGCGCCGCACTATATGTGAATTCTCTGTCCAACCGGTAACTGGCAGCTTCGGGCCGGAAAAATAAATATCCGACGGCAGGCTCGTACAAATCAAAAAGCAGGGTTATGGAGGAACAACTTGAAAAAAGCAATCATCTTATTCGGACTGCTGATGACGCTAACAACTCCTTTGGGACTGCTCGCGCAGCAGGTCGGCTATTCCCAGACCAACTTGGTGTCTAATACTGCCGGCGTAGCCAAGACCACAGACTCTCAACTGCTGAATCCATGGGGAATTTCCATACTTCCGGGGCAAGATTTTTGGATCGCCAACAATAACGGTGGCACCTCCACCCTCTATGACGGCCAGGGTAACAAGAATACTGGTCTCGTGGTGACCATACCCGGGGCCTCGAGCAATCCGAACGGTAATTGCAGCCCTGGCTGCCCTACGGGGAACGTCTCAAACGGAAACGGCACCTATTTCAGCGGTGGGCAGTTTATCTTTGACACCGAAGATGGCGTGATCGCCAACTGGATTGGTACCAGCAATACCGCAACGGTTGCCTTCGATAACTCCGCCAGCGGCGCAGTCTACAAAGGTCTGGCGCTTCTCAACGGTACATTCCTTTTGGCGGCGAACTTCAACAGCGGGAAAATCGATGTTCTTGATCGCAACTTCAACCTCACTTCGTTAAGCGGTTCGTTCGTCGATCCGAAACTTGCTCCGGGCTTCGCTCCCCATGGCATCCATGTCATCGGAAACCAGATCTACGTGGCGTATGCCATGCAGGATGCCGCCAAGCACGACGCTCAGCCCGGCGCCGGTCTGGGGCAGGTCGATATCTTCGACACGAACGGGAATTTCATCAGCACCTTTGTCGCTGCCGGTGGCAAACTCAATGCGCCTTGGGGCGTGGTGACGGCTCCATCTACCTTCGGCACGTTCCCCAACGCGATTCTG
>DATMOO010000352.1:0-5440 GCA_035568275.1 Candidatus Sulfotelmatobacter sp. | reverse complement strand
GACACTACGTCGATTTTCGCGGCCAAAAGCTCCTGCACGTCTTCGTAACGCTTGCGGTGCTTGCTCCCGGGGATATTCGTATGGGCCAGCTCGTCGATCAGGACCACTTGAGGGTGGCGCGCCAGAATGGCGTCGACGTCCATCTCTTCAAAGATCGTTCCTTTATATTCAATTTTTTTTCGCGGAACAGACTCTATCTTGGCAAGCAGTTCTTCTATGCCTTTGCGGCCGTGGGTTTCCACGACTCCGATGACCACGTCTTCGCCGCGGCTGGTGCGCCGATGCGCCTCGCTCAACATGCTGAAGGTCTTGCCGACGCCCGGAGCGTAGCCCAGGAAAAGCTTGAAAATACCGCGTGCCTTCTGCGAGGGCGAGGCAATTTCCAACCACTCTTCCGGCTTCTTGGGCAAAGGACTATCTTCTCCTCGGCAAATCGCGGGCCTGCGCTAGAATAGAGAAATGCAGAGATTTCTCGCCGGCCGGACGGTTGGTTTCGCGATCTCCCTTGTCACCGTCGCCGGCATCGCCTTTCTTTACCGCCGCGTGCTCCTTGTCAATCAGACCACTGTCGCGCTGTCGCTTCTGCTCGCAATTCTAGCAGTTTCGGCGGTCTGGGGAATGGCGGTATCGGTCTTCATGTCCGTTGTGGCGATGCTGACATTTAACTACGAGTTCCTACCTCCCATCGGGAAATTTACCATCGCTGACCCGCAGAATTGGGTGGCGCTCGGGGCTTTCCTGGTTACTTCCCTCGTCGGCAGCCAGTTGTCCGCGCGCATCCGCAGGCAAGCCGACGAAGCGCACAGCCGCCGCCGCGAGATTGAACGGCTGTACAAATTCAGCCAGAAACTGCTTGGGGAGGGCAATGTCATCCAACTCATGAACGCCATACCGAACTACATCGTGGAAAGCTTTGAAGCAGGCGCCGCTGAACTATTTCTCCCGCAGAAGGAAAAGTTCTATCGTTCGGGATATGGCGCCGCGCATCTCGACGAGGAGAAAATGAAGACGGCGTTCCTCCGCGATGAAATGACCATCGAACCCCAACAGAGTGTTTACTTTGTCCCCGTACACCTCGGCGTTAGGGCCATTGGAAGCCTCGGTATCTCCGGGGCGAGGCTTTCGCGCCAAACGCTCGATGCCGTTGGCAGCATGGTGGCCATCGCGGTCGAAAGAGCACGCGCCGTCGAACAACTCGGCGAAACCGAGGCGGAGCGGCAAGGAGAGCGCCTGAAGTCCGCTTTGCTGGATTCCGTTACTCACGATTTCCGCACCCCGCTGACCTCCATGAAAGCGGCGGTAACCAGCCTGCTCGCCAGTGAAAAGGCGGCCGTTCCTCAAGCTCATGAACTGCTTACGATCATCAATGAAGAGTGCGACCGGTTGAACCATCTCGTCGAAGAAGCCGCCGAAATGGCTCGCCTGGAAGCCGGTGAGATCGAGCTGCATTTTGCGCCTACCTCGATTGAAGACATCGTTCAGGGAGCGCTGGCCCTTTCCAGGTCTTCTCTAGGGTCACGGGAAATTCGGTTGAAGGTCCCCCCCGACTTGCCGCAGGTGGAGGCAGATATTGACCGTGCCCAGGACATTTTGGTGAAACTGATCGACAATGCCAATCTGTATTCGCCCAAGGAGCAGCCCATCATCATCACTGCGGAGCTCAATGGAGATTTCGTGGCGACAAGTGTGGCTGACCGCGGTCCGGGCATCGACGATCTCGAGCAGGGCATGATCTTCGACAAATTCTATCGCGGGAAGGATCAACGCTATCTCGTGCGCGGCACCGGAATGGGGTTACCCATCGCCAGGGCGATTGTGACCGCTCACAAGGGAACCATCGGAGTGACCAGCCAGCTCGGTCATGGCTCGGTCTTCTCATTTTCTCTTCCCATCGCGCGCAGAGGGGAGCGATCGATATGAATGACGCCGCAATCCTGGTCGCTGACGATGAGCCGCAGATCAGGCGGGTGCTGCGTTCCACCCTCTCCAGCCAGGGGTACTTAATCATCGAGGCCAAAACGGGCGAGGAGGCGGTCGAGGCCGTACGCAAGGAGAAGCCTGACCTTGTGCTTCTCGACGTGAACATGCCGGGCATCGGCGGAATCGCCGCATGCCGCGAAATCCGAGAATTCTCCGAAGCCCCGATTATTATGCTCACCGTTCGAAACGCGGAGCGGGACAAAGTACTCGCCCTCGACGCCGGAGCGGACGATTATGTCGTCAAACCCTTTGGTATCGAGGAATTGCTGGCACGCATTCGTGCCGCATTACGGCGGTACGCCCCCGGTGACGCGCTGCCTCCTTTTGTTTCGAAAGATATCACGCTGGATTTCGAAGCCCGCCAACTCACGGTGCGCGGCCAGGAAGTGCATCTGACTCCGAAGGAGTTCGACGTCCTCAAGCATCTGATTGCCAATCAGGGGAAACCACTGACGCATCGCAGGCTCCTGCAGTCCGTCTGGGGCCCGGAATATGGGGAAGAAACAGAAAATCTTCGGGTGGTCATCAATCAGTTGCGCAAGAAAATCGAAACGAATCCAGCGCAGCCAAAGTACATTCGGACGGAACCCTGGGTGGGATATCGCTTCCAGCCACCGCGCACAAGCCTCTCTAAGTCGGCTTCTCGAAAGTAAAAGGTTCCCTGGCAGCCGACGAGTGGCGAACTCGCCGGAGTGCCGGCGGATTATTTTGAAATTGGAGATTGTGCGTCGAGATCCAGATTCAGCTCCAAAACGTTTACGCGCGGCTCACCCAAGACGCCAAGCTGTCTTCCTAAAGTGTGCTTGGCGACGAGTGAGCGCAGCACCGTCTCGCTGACGCGGCGCTCGCGTGCGACTCGAGGAATCTGGAATTCGGCTGCGGAGGGAGAAATGTCCGGGTCCAAGCCTGAGCCCGAAGTCGTGACCAGATCGACAGGGACTAGCGAGCCCGGATTTTCCGCATGCAACTTTTCCACGTCCCCATTGACGCGGTCACGTAAGGTCTTGCTCGTTGGGCCCAGATTCGATCCGCCGCTCGAAGTGGGATCGTAGCCATTCCCTGTTCCCGCTGCTGACGGGCGTGAATGGAAGTACCCGGGGCCTGTGAACGCTTGGCCGATAATCCGAGATCCAACAAGCTTGCCGTTTCTTTCGATCAGTTGTCCGTTGGCCTTGCCGGGGAACAGGAGTTGTGAGAGGCCGGTGACAATAAGTGGATAGATCAGACCGAACATGACCGTGGTCACCAGCGTGAACCACAAGGCGATGAGAAGGTTTTTTTTCATGAATTCCTCTAGGCCAGTCCGAGGTGAGTAAGTAGTATGTCGATTAGCTTGATGCCAAAGAAAGGCGCGATCACTCCGCCGACACCGTAGATCAGCAGATTCCGGCGCAGCAAGGCCGCTGCACCCAGGGGCCGATAGTGCACTCCGCGCAAAGCCAGTGGGATCAATGCAATGATGATCAGGGCGTTGAAGACGACTGCCGACAAGATCGCGGATTCCGGCGTACGTAGGTGCATCACATTCAGCGCGTTCAGCACCGGAAAGGCCCCGGCGAACATTGCCGGGATGATGGCGAAATACTTCGCCACGTCATTGGCGACCGAGAAGGTCGTGAGCGCCCCTCGTGTGATAAGCAATTGCTTGCCGATTTCAACGATCTCGATGAGCTTGGTGGGGTTGGAGTCGAGATCAACCATGTTTCCCGCTTCCTTCGCCGCTTGCGTGCCGGTGTTCATGGCGACTCCGACGTCGGCCTGCGCCAGCGCCGGGGCGTCATTCGTGCCGTCACCCGTCATGGCCACGAGCTTGCCCTTGGCCTGTTCGCGCCTAATCAGCGCCATCTTGTCTTCCGGCTTGGCTTCAGCAAGAAAATCGTCCACGCCGGCCTGGCGCGCGATTGCCGCGGCAGTAAGCGGGTTGTCACCTGTGATCATCATCGTGCGAATGCCCATGGCCCGCAGATGATCAAATCTTTCGCGCATCCCGCCTTTCACGACATCCGTCAGGGCGATGGCGCCGAGCACGTGGCGGTTGTCCACGACCAATAAGGGTGTGCCGCCGCCATTCGAAATTTCCCGCGTGATCTGCTTGATCTCGGGTGGCACGACCTGGCCTCTTTCAGCCACATATTTCTCGATGGCTTGCGGTGAACCCTTGCGGATTTCGTGGCCATCCAGGTCAACACCCGACATGCAGGTCTGCGCCGAAAACGGTATGAAGATCGGATTGTGAGGCGCCAGCTCACGCCCGCGAAGGCCATACTTTTCCTTGGCAAGGACCACGATCGAGCGCCCTTCCGGCGTTTCATCCGCAAACGACGCGAGCTGTGCGGCGCTGGCGAGGTCCGTCTCGGTCACATTGGGACTGCAGTGGAACGAAGTCGCCTGCCTATTTCCCAGAGTGATCGTGCCCGTCTTGTCCAGCAAAAGCACGTCCACGTCGCCGGATGCTTCAACAGCGCGGCCCGACATGGCAATGACATTTCGCTGAATCATCCGGTCCATTCCCGCAATCCCGATGGACGAGAGCAGTCCGCCGATGGTCGTGGGAATCAGGCAGACCAACAGCGAGACCAGGACAAAGATGTTTTGCGGCGCCCCGGAATAAATTGCAAAAGGCTGGAGCGTCACGACCGCCAGCAAGAAGATAATCGTTAGACCGGCAAGAAGGATGTTCAGAGCAATTTCGTTTGGCGTCTTTTGCCGGGAGGCGCCTTCGACCAGGCGGATCATGCGGTCGAGAAACGTCTCGCCTGGATTGGAGGTGATACGTATCTTGATTTCGTCGGAGAGCACGCGCGTGCCGCCGGTAACGGCCGAGCGGTCGCCACCCGATTCGCGAATCACAGGAGCAGATTCCCCGGTGATCGCCGACTCATCGACCGATGCCACGCCTTCTATGACTTCGCCATCGCCCGGGATGAACTCTCCTGCCGCAACGACCACCGTGTCTCCGGAGCGCAGCTTGGAGCTTGGAATAGCCTCGATCGATCCGTCTCCACGCAAACGACGTGCCTCCGTCTCTGCCCGCGCTTTGCGCAGCGTGTCGGCCTGCGCCTTGCCTCGTCCTTCCGCCATGGCCTCGGCGAAGTTTGCAAACACAACGGTGAACCACAGCCACAAGGTAATTTGGAGTCCCCAGCCGAAACTGCCCGCGTGGTGCAGCTGGTCGCGCACGAGTTGAATAGTGGTCAGCAGCGCGCCCACCTCTACCACGAACATCACGGGGTTCTTAATCATCGTTCGCGGATCCAATTTGCGGAATGAATCCAGCAGTGCTCTTCGCAGAATCATTGAATCGGCGAGCGATATTGGCTTGTGCTGCAGAAGTTCGGTCATAGCGGCCTCAGAAAACCTTTCCGGCAAGCATCTGCAGGTGCTCGAGAATAGGACCAAGACTAAGCGCCGGAAAAAATGTGAGCGCACTCACAATCAGGATCGTGGAAACGAGCAAAGT
>DATMOO010000351.1:0-2701 GCA_035568275.1 Candidatus Sulfotelmatobacter sp. | reverse complement strand
TTCAATCAAATTGAGCTCCGCAGAATCGATAAGAAGCAGGCGGAGGTCAAGGAGAAAAAGGACGGAACTGTTGTGGCGACGGTTCGCGAAAAAGTTTCGAATGATGGGAACGAGCTAACGACCACGACTGCGACCGCGGGCCACGCCGATAAAATCACGGTGTGGACGCGCAGCGGAGGTAAGAAGGTCGCGAATGACTTCTTCGCAGGCGAATGGACGCAGGATCTCAGCAAGACTCGTTTGCGGCAAGGTTTGGTACTCAAAATCCAGACGGACGGAAGCGGTGGAATCCGTTTTCTGGGTGACTTCAGCTATACCGCTCGTTTTGACGGAAAGCCATACGATCTAAAGAACTCGCGCAACGATACCGTAACGCTTGAACTGGTCGATCCTCACACGGTGGAGGCGAGCTATCGGCGGGACGATCAAGTCACGCAAAAGGACAGGTGGGTGGTTTCCGCGGAAGGGCAGCAGATGACACTATCCACCACAGGCACGTTGGAAACGGGCCAGCGAGTAACCGAGAAGCTCTTGTTTAGGAAGCAGTAGCGGATATTGCATCTGTGCAGTCCAGAAGCCGATCGCTCGGTGACAACGCGTTGATCTCACACGCAGAGACCGAAATGATCCCTTTGCGATACATGAATTTCAGAATGCCGTTGACCGTATCTTCCAGAGACGGATCTGCTTTGCCCCACACAGAAGCATCGCGCGCCATTTGATAAGAAGAGCTGTCATAGCGCTTGAACTCCATTGCGGAGATGTTGTCGACAGAGCCCACCAAAAAATCCAGCAGCGGAAAGAGAAGATCTTCCTTCCGGCATCTCCGGATCAGCTCGGGAACGAAGTCGGGAAGCCTGAATGTTTCGAATTGCCGACCAGTCGCTTTGGTAATAAGCCTGGTGATATCCATCATGTTCGAATAATCATCCCGCGTGACATGGTAAGTCTTATTCGCTGTACCGGGAGTGGCAGAGATCGCAACGATATTGTTCGCCACAATGTCCGCCGGAACAAAGCTGACCTGGTTGAGAGTATCAACGCCAATGCCGTGATTCACCATGAACGCAACTAAGCGAACGGCGATATCGAAGTTGTTACCTCCGCCCGTGACGGAAGGACTCACCAGAGCAGGCCGGAAAATCCGCGCCGAAAGTCCCCGGTTGCGTGCGTCCACAACCACCTGTTCCGCTACCCATTTCGATTGGCTGTATCCAAAATCGAGCAGCTCCATATTCTCGTTCAGGTCGGTCTCATTCAGGACTGATTTCACCGCCCAGCCAAACACGAAGGTGGTCGAGACATAATTGAAGTCTTTGGGCCTTCCCTCGAACGCCAATCTTACGACCTCATTGGTTCCCAGCACGTTCGCGTCACGCATCAGGTCGTAGTTTAACAGGTAGTTTACGGTTGCACCGTTGTGGAACACCGTGTCGATTTCACTCGCGAGGAAATCCCACACGTCCTGCGTCAGGCCCAGCTTTGGCTGACCTAGATCGCCGCAGACGGCGATCACCCGAGCCTCGAACATCTCCATCACATCTATTCCGCAGGGTCCCATTGACTCCATTGCAGCTCTCAGTCTTTGCTTACCCTGCTCCTCATCGGAACACCTGACGAGAACATAGATCTTCGCCCGTGTCTGTTCCAGCAAGCTCTTCATGAGGAAGGGTCCTATGAAGCCGGTCCCGCCCGTCAGCAGCACCTGATTCAGCATCGGTATCTCCGGCACGGGCAAAGGCACCGGAGGCTCAAAGATGAGCTTCCTGTCGTTGCTCATCATCTGCTCCTCAGCAGCGCGCTGCTCTTCACGGAAAGCCGCAAGGGAATCACGCAAGTGAACCAGTGCCTCTTGGGGAGCGCTCTTCAACTTTTCGGCTAGTCCAAACAGCTCCGCTACGGCGACACGCTGAATCACACCAATATCTACCTGCCTCGCCAGCATCTCGGCGCCTTTATCTTTCAGGAGTTCCTTGAGCTCATGCACGAACACAACAAGATCCAGGGAATCCAGGCCGGCTTCGACGAGGTTGTACGATTCCTGACCTGTGAGGTTGTACTTGGCTTTCAATTCGGCGAAAGAGGAATGCATGTCGAAATCGCACGGCGAGTTCCCGGCGTCCTTCTCCCGTGAAAAGTCGGAAAGAACGGTGAACTGACCTCGCTGCCACATCTGCTTGGTCTTGTGGCGCATAATCTTCCCCGAACTCGTTCTCGGGATCGCGCGCGGCGCGATGATGGAAATCACCGCCACTTCCACGTTGAGATAATTCCGGACTGCGGCGGCAATCTTTCGTGCGTCGGGAAGCGCCCTGGGATTTCTGGATTCGGCGACGATTGCCAGCGCAGGTTCGCTGTGTTCCTGAATCTGGAACGCGGCGACGCAGTTGTGCCGGATCAGACCGGATGATTTCTCCACGACGTTCTCAATGTCGTGCGGGTAATAGTTTTGCCCGCGCAGAATAATCATGTCCTTGATGCGGCCGCAGACGTAGAGTTCGCCGTCGTGGAAGAACCCCATGTCGCCGGTCCGAAGGTAGCCGTCGTCATAGGGAGTATCGTCCACAAGCCGCGCACGAAACTGCTTCAGGGTCAATTCGGGATTATTCCAGTAACCTCGGCACTTACCGCTTCCGGCGACCCAGATTTCGCCGGTGCGCTCTGGCTTAAGAGGGAAATGCCCTTCCGGATCCACGATCTT
>DATMOO010000350.1:0-6408 GCA_035568275.1 Candidatus Sulfotelmatobacter sp. | reverse complement strand
AGCAATACCAGCGCTGCCGGAACTAGGGTATTTGTAAGCAACACGCACATTCCCGTCACCAGGAATCCCGCGACACCTATGGAACGGATTTCGCTGATCGGAACCGTCAAGAGGGCTAGAAAACCGATGGCTACCGTTGAGGCTGAAATCAAAAGCGTGCGACCTGCCTGACGCGCCGCGATGGCCGAGGCCACGGATCCGGGGTGCCCGGCGGCAATCGCTTCCCGGAAGCGGCTGATCATGAGGAGTGCGTAGTCGATTCCCAAGCCAAGGCCAAGCATGGTGGCCAAATTCTGAACCAGAATGGACAAGTGCCAACGCTGGGCCAGAAATCCCGTAATCGCCAGAGTGGTCGCGATGGCAAGCTGGCCAACCGCCAGTGGAATCAGGGCGGCCATCAGGCTTCCAAACGCCACCAGCAGAAGCGCGAGGGTCGCGGGGATCACCAGGCTTTCGCCGCGATGCACGTCGGCGGCGCTCGCTTTCCGAATATCGAAATTCAGTGGAATCTCGCCCGTGAGTTCGATCTTCACCGCCGGATAACGGCCCCGGAGTTGATTTTCAAACGAGCTTGCCAACTGGTGAAGCTCCGGAACAAGCGACTCGACTGGACCGTCGGTTGACGTGAGCCCCACGAGAACAAACGTTCCCCCTCCACGGCCCAGAAAAATCGGATCGCGCAACTCGAGATAGGACACCACACCTGAAACGCCGGGTTGCTCTCTCAGTCCTGCCACGATGGTTTCTAGCGCTTGTCCGCCTGCCTCCGAATCCGCAGGTGGGAGTCCCTCGATCACCAGGACAACGCGGTCCACAAACGGCGACCGAAAACGACTAGCCAGCTCCTCCCGGACAGTTTCAGCCTGACTCCCTTCGACTCGTGTTGCTGTCTCCAGACGGCGCTCCGAGTGAAAAGAGAATGGAAGAAGTGCGATGGTTGCTGCGAGGACGATTCCTGACACCCAAAAACGGCGCACATGCATATCTATGATGATTTCATATCACACAAGATCGTCGTCACCAAAACTCTCCGGTGGCGCCTAAGAACCACAGGGGCGAAAGAGCTGCTCCATTCGGATGAGTTCGTACGATTGCGCTTAGGTTCGCGAGTTCACACTTGCGCACGACTCACGTATGGACCTATCTGAATCTGCTAAACTTTGCCCCATCGGATTAGGAGGATCCATTCGTATCTTAGTTTTGCTCGGACTGCTTGCCGCTATGCAACCTGAAGTAGCAGACCCGCGGGTTGGCTCGTGGAAGCTCGTCTCTGCGCAGTCTAGTCTGGACCCGCCGAACCGGCTCTCCATAACATCTCTGCATGACGAGGTGCATGTAGTCATGTCCGGCGAAACTCATCTCGATTTCACAGCAAATCGGAACGGACACGAGTCGTCCGCGCTGGGCAATCTCGCGTTCAATCAAATTGAGTTGCGCAGGATCGATAAGAAGCAGGCGGAGGTCAAGGAGAAAAAAGATGGAGCTGTTGTGGCGACGATTCGCGAAAAAATTTCGAATGATGGGAACGAGCTAACGGCTACGACTGCGACCAGAGGCAAGACCGATCAGATCACCGTGTGGACGCGAAGCGGGGGTACGAAGGTCGCCAACGACCTCTTCGCAGGCGAATGGACGCAAGATTTCAGCAAGACTCGTTTGCGCCAAGGTTTGGCGCTCAAAATCGAGACCGACGGAAGCGGTGGGATCCGTTTTCTGGGTGACTTCAGCTATAGCGCCCGTTTTGACGGAAAGCAATACGATCTGAAGAACTCGCGCAACGACACCGTGACGCTTGAACTTGTGGATCCTCATACGGTGGATGCGAGCTACCGGCGCGATGATCAAGTCACGCAAAAAGATAGGTGGGTGGTTTCCGCGGAAGGGCAACAGATGACACTATCCACGACCGGCACCTTGGAGACGGGCCAGCGGCTAACGGAGAAGCTTTTGTTTAAGAAGCAATAGCGGATACTGCATCTGTCCTGTCCACAAGTCCATCGCTCGGTGACGCCGCGTTGACCTCACGAGCCGCGACCGAAATGATCCCCTTGCGATACATGAATTTCAGAATGCCGTTAACCGTATCTTCCAGAGACGGATCTGCTTTGCCCCACACAGAGGCATCCCGGCCCTTTTGATAAGAAGAGCTGTCATAGCGTTTGAATTCCATCGCCGAGATGTTGTCGACAGAGCCCACCAAAAAATCCATCAGCGGGAAGAGAAGATCTTCCTTCCGGCATCTGCGGATCAGCTCGGGAACGAAATCGGGAAGCCTGAATGTTTCGAACTGGCGGCCAGTCGCTTTGGTAATAAGCCCGGTAATATCCATCATGTTCGAATAATCGTCCCGCGTGACATGGTAAATCTTATTCGCTGTACCACAAGTCGTAGAGATCGCAACGATGTTGTTCGCCACAATGTCCGCCGGAACAAAGCTGACCTGGTTGAGAGTATCAACGCCAATGCCATGATTCACCATGAAGGCAATCAAGCGTACGGCGATATCGAAGTTGTTACCTCCGCCCGTCACTGAAGGGCTCACGAGGGCCGGCCGGAAAATCCGCGCGGAGAGTCCCCTGCTACGCGCGTCGACAACCACCTGTTCCGCTACCCATTTCGATTGGCTGTACCCAAAATCGAGTAGCTCCATATTCTCGTTCAGGTCGGTCTCATTCAGAACTGATTTCACCGCCCAGCCAAACACGAAGGTAGTCGAGACATAATTGAATTCTTTGGGCCTTCCTTCGAACGCCAGTCTTACAAGCTCATTGGTTCCCAACACGTTCGCGTCACGCATCAGGTCGTAGTTGAAGAGGTAGTTCACGGTGGCACCGTTGTGGAAGACCGTGTCGATTTCACTCGCGAAGAAATCCCACTCGTCCTGCGTCAGGCCCAGCTTTGGCTGCCCTAGATCGCCGCAGACGGGGATCACCCGAGCTTCGAACATCTCCATCAGACCCACCTCGCAAGGTCCGATTGACTCCATTGCGTCCCTCAGTCTTTGCATACCTTGCTTTTCGTCGGAAGATCTGACGAGAACATATATCTTCGCCCGTGTCTGTTCGAGCAAGCTTTTCATGAGGAATGGCCCAATGAAGCCGGTCCCGCCAGTGAGCAGCACCTGATTCAGCACCGGTATCTCAGGCACGGGCAAAGGCACTGGAGGCTCGAAGATGAGCTTCCTGTCGCTGTTCATCATCTGCTTCTCAGCGGCGCGCTGCTCTTCACGGAAAGCCGCAAGGGAATGACGCAGATGTACCAGCGCCTCGTCGGGAGCGTGCTTCAACTTTTCGGCTAGTCCAAACAGCTCAGCTACGGCGACACGCTGAATCACGCCAATATCTACCTGCCTCGCCAGCATCTCGGCGCCTTTATCTTTCAGGAGTTCCTTGAGCTCATGAACGAACACAACAAGATCCAGGGAATCTAATCCGGCTTCTATGAGGTTGTACGATTCCTTACCTGTCAGGTTGTATTTGGCTTTCAATTCGGCGAAAGAAGAATGCACGTCGGGATCGCACATGGAGTCCCCTGCGTCCTTCTCCCGCGAAAAGTCCGAAAGAACGGTGAACTGACCTCGCTGCAACATCTGCTTGGTCTTATGGCGCATGACCTTTCCCGAACTCGTTCTCGGGATCGCACGAGGCGCGATGATCGAAATCACCGCCACTTCCACATTGAGATAATTCCGGACCGCGGCGGCAATCTTTCGTGCGTCGGGAAGCGCCCTGGGATTTTTGGCTTCGGCGACGATTGCCAGCGCAGGTTCGCTGTCTTCCTGAATCTGGAACGCGACGACGCAGTTGTGCCGGATTTGACCGCATGATTTCTCCACGACATTCTCAATGTCGTGCGCGTAATAGTTTTGCCCGCGCAGAATAATCATGTCCTTGATGCGGCCGCAGACGTAGAGTTCGCCGCCGTGGAAGAATCCTATGTCGCCGGTCCGCAGGTAGCCGTCTTCATAAGGAGTATCGTCCACAAGCCGCGCGCGAAACTGCTTTAGAGTTAATTCGGGATTGTTCCAGTAACCTCGGCACTTACCGCTTCCGGCGACCCAGATTTCACCGGTGCGCTCTGGCTTAAGAGGGAAATGCCCTTCCGGATCCACAATCTTAACATCGAGACCCGGCAGTGGCGTTCCACAACTGACAATCTGCGTGGCCCCGTCGATTTCAGAGATCTCGGTAGTCATGCGGGCCGTCCCCAGAGAGAGGGCACGTTTGTTGACGGAAACGATGTTGCGACCACCCAGTGAGACCGCCAGAGTATTCTCAGCCAGGCCGTAGGCGACATAGAAACTCTCGGACTTCAGTCCATAGGACTGAAACGCTTCCAGAAACCGTCTGTAGGTATCCGGCTTTACGGGTTCCGCAGCGCACATCAAAACGCGAAGCGAACTGAGATCACAAGCCTCCAGGCTTTCCTTGGAAACCCTCCCGGCGCGCAGGCAATAGTCGTAGGCGAAGTTGGGCGCAGCCGTGGCGGTGGCGCGGTAGGCCGTCATCGCGTCAAACCACAGGATCGGCCGCTGAATGAAATCCGTGGAAGAGAAACCGTACGTTGTGCCACCTTTCAGCGCTGGATATAGGTAGCACCCGATCAGTCCCATATCGTGATACTGCGGAAGCCAGGAAACCACGACCGGCGCGGGATGGTCGATCACCATCGGACACGTATCCAGTATGTTTTCGTGAGTAACGATCACGCCCTTGGGCTCCATCGTCGAACCCGAGGTGTACTGGAGAAACAAAATCTTCGAATGAACGGCAGCCGGTCGGTCCGAAATTGCATCCACGAAATCTTCCGTGGCGATCCACGGAAGACCGGAAATGTAATCTACGTCAATGCCGCACGCCGAGACTCCGCTTCTCGCGAGATTCGTCTTGAGGGATGCCTGATAGTCCCTGCTCGTTAAGATCCCAACCGCCTGGCAATCCTTAGCGATGTGTACCATCTTGTACAGAGCGCTCTGGAAGCCACGCGAACTGGGGGGATACACCGGCACGGGGATCAATCCGGCGCGCACGCAGCCAAAGAATGCGCAGATCATTTCGAGCCCCGGTGGATAGGCAAGCAGCAGACGGTCGCCCGCCGCGAAACGACCATCTTTCCACAAATATCCGGCGATCGCGTCCACTCTCTGGAGAAACGACGCGTAGGTGTAGCTCTCTATCGGATCGCCGTTTACATCGAGGTACGAATAAAGAAGTTTGTCCGGGTGCTCATCTGCCAGCCTGTCCAGGTGGCCTAAAATTGACGCCGCCATCAATCAGCGATCCTCCAATGTTGAATGGAACGCAAGCCATTAAACGAAACATCTCTCCCCAGCAAGCGAGGTGATCGGCGATTGAGTTTGAAAGTGCAGACCTCAAATGTAGGCCGACGGTGAAAATGTTCGCTTAATTTTTTTCTAGCAGAAGCGTCGCTCGACGCTGTGGGGAACGGATATTTTCCTTTTTGGCGCACAAGGGTGCGAACGGGAATTGCGGAGCTCCGCCGACCTCCTATGGTTCCTTGCAGGAAACCCGTTTCGTTTTGGTTCATCGAAGGTCATATATTAACAAAGCGTTTTGGACAATGCCATGCGGCGTCGCTTCCATTGTTCACAACCTGCAACGAGGCATCATCCGTTCCGAATGTCCTTGATTGTCTTTGCGGGCCCGCATTAAAATTGTGCTGCGAGGCTGTCGGCACTGCACAAATTTCGCTGAGGGTCAGCACCCCGGATGCGGCGTCTGGAACGCGTCGGGCCTAATTAGCATGACCGCGGAGGCGCCGGTGACGTTCAAATCCGAAGTGTTGATCGCTCAAGATCCGGAGACTCCGGATCTCGTACCATCGGAGTCCTCAGCAGCGTCGATTTCCGAACCCGTCCGTGCATCTTCCTTTCCGAAAGTCTTACGTCGCCGCCTAGATAAGTTTTTTGCCGACCAGAACATTTCTCACAAAGCGGACCGTACCATGTGGGTGAAGATCGCTGTGGGTCTGGCAGTTCTCGTGGGCGCTTGGATTACTCTGTATGCTCTGCGGCCCGATTCATGGAAGTTTGTTGCCCTCTACCTTTTAGGCGGCCTCGCGCAGACGTTCCTTTTGCTGAACATCGCCCATGATAGCAATCACAACGCCATCTCGTCCCGGCCGCATGTCAACAAAACCCTGAACTATGTCTTCGATTTGTGCGGAATCAGCTCGTACATGTGGCGTATCCTCCATCATCGGGGCCATCACTCCTGCATCAATCTCCACGGCGAAGATGATGCGCTTTCAGGGCGCGGCATCTTTCGCTTTACCCCCTATGAATCCCGCGCGCCGTGGCACCGGTTCCAGCACATCTATGCGCTGTTCTTTTATGCGATGTTCTCTCTCGACTATGTGTTCTTCAGGGACTTCGAAAGCTTTTTCTTC
>DATMOO010000349.1:0-49505 GCA_035568275.1 Candidatus Sulfotelmatobacter sp. | reverse complement strand
CGAGTCCCACCTTCAAATCGAGACTGATCGCAATGTAGAAGCCGGCATGTCTCCCGCCGACGCTCGGACGGCTGCGTACCGCAAGCTGGGAAATCCCGCCCGGATCCGCGAGACCATCTACGAAATGAATTCCATCTCTGTTCTTGACACGCTCTCGCGCGACTTGCGGTTTTCCCTGCGAAGCCTGCGTAAGAGACCTGGATTCACGACTGTGGTCGTCCTGTCTCTGGCGTTGGGCATCGGGGCGAACACTGCCATCTTCAGCCTTGTCGATGGCATCATTTTTCGTCCGCTGCCGGTGCCGAATCCGGGTGGGCTGGTCACGATCGACATCGCGGCATCGCGCTTGACCAGCTTCGGGGCTTCCTCCTACCTGGATTGGGTTGACTTCTCAGCCCGGAGCAAATCGTTTCGGGCGCTTACTACGCGACAAGACATGTCGGCCGGACTGAACCCTGCAGGAGTTGTTCCGGATAGCAAACCGCAGGTGGTTTGGGGGCAACTGGTTTCAGGAAATTTCTTCTCCACCCTCGGGGTGCAACCGGAACTGGGCCGGGGCTTTCTTCCGGAAGAGGATCAGACACCTGGCAAATATCCGGTGATGGTTATCAGCTACTCCCTGTGGAAGCGATTGTCTGCCGGCAACCGGGAGATCATCGGCAAACAGGTCCAATTGAGCGGCCACAGTTTCACCATCATTGGCGTCACACCAAAATCTTTTTCCGGAGCCGATCTCTGGTTTCGTCCCGAAGTTTATCTGCCCATGATGATGACCGCAGCCGTGTCGCCGGAAGGCAGCGACACGCTTACACACCGCACCTATCGCGGATGCACTCTGCTGGGCCGCTTGAAGCCTGGAGTTACGATCGCGCAGGCGCAGGCCGAGATGAACGTCATCATGAGTACTCTGGAACGGGAATATCCCGACAGCAACAAGGATACCGTGGCCATTGTCCGGACGGAGATGAGCCGGCGTCTGCAGGGCGAGAGCACGACGCCGGCGGCTATTCTGATGGGGCTCGTGGTGCTGGTTCTGATGATGGCTTGCGCGAATGTGACTAGCCTGATGATGGCGAGGGGCTCGTCCCGCGTCCGAGAAATCTCGATGCAATTGGCCTTGGGGGCGTCACGCGCAATCCTCGTGTGTCAATTTCTGACCGAGAGTGCGGTGCTCGCCATCCTGGGCGGTGCTTCGGGCATCCTGCTGGCGGCTGCTTGCATTAAGGGATTTGCCTCACTTCTACCCTACTCGATCGCTCCCGCAGGCCCCGACTTTCACCTGGATACGCGAGTCTTGGGCTGTGCCGCTTTTGCTTCCATCGCGGCGGTTTTTCTGTTTGGAGTCGCCCCTGCATTCATGGCGGTGAAGGAAGGCCGGAGCGCGGCCATTACGAGAGGGGCGGGCGGCCGGTCGCACAGCGCGGTTGCGCGCCGGATCCTGATTGGGGGACAGGTGGCGCTCTCGGTGGTTCTGCTGGTCGCAGGTGGATTGTTCCTGAAAGCCTTTTGGCAGGCGCAGAGAGCGGATCTTGGGTTCAACCCGGACCACATGCTGCTGGTCTTCCTGGACCCCAGTTTGCAGGGTTACAAGGACGAGCGCGCCACGCATCTCAACCAGCAGATTCTCGAGCGGGTGTCGACTCTTCCAGGAGTAACATCGGCCACCTTGGCCGCCAACGTCCCATTTCTCTCGGGGGGCTCCTGGGATCTCTCCATTGATGGATACACTAGCGCGGGTGGCGAAAAGTTCGTGGACACCAACACCAATCAGATCGGCCCAAATTACTTTGCCACCATGCAGATCCCCCTTCTCAGTGGACGCGAGTTTACTGCGCGGGATACCGAGAAGGCGCCGCAGGTTGCTATCGTCAACGAAACCTTGGCGCGCACGTACATCGTCGGCAAGGATAGCCTGGATAAGGCTCTTGGGCACATCCTGCGGCTGCGCGACAACGTACCGCTACAGATCGTCGGAGTGGTGAAGGATTCGAGTAACGGGGGAATCGGCCAACCGGCGCCTCCAGTTTTCTATCTGCCCAATCTGCAGCAGGGAAGTTCACGGGCGACGATTCAACTGCGAACCAAGGGCGATCCCACGGCCCTTGTCTCGCTGGTTCGCGAGCAGATCAGCGCAGTCGACGCAGAGGTCGCTCCCGTGTCGGTGCTTACAATGTCGGACGCGTTCTCCAGCAATGGCCTGTTCTTGTTTCGCATGGTCGCAATGTTGGGCGGGGCGTTCGGGCTGATTGCGCTATCGTTGGCGATCGTCGGACTGTACGGAGTTGTGTCGTTCGTGGTGGGCCGCCGCACCCAGGAAATTGGGATTCGCATGGCTCTGGGAGCGCAGCGAAGCAATGTTCTGCGGATGATTCTGGCCAACGGGATTTCTCTGGCCATAACTGGCGTCGTGATCGGCATGGTCGGTGCGCTGGTTGCCGCACCTCTCATGCGCGGTTTGCTCAACGGCGTGAACCCACGGGATCCTCTGACGTTTGTTGCGATCGCACTGATTCTCCTGGCCGCCACGTCAGTGGCCAGCTGGATTCCAGCACGCCGCGCTACCCGCGTTGATCCTAATGTGGCTCTGCGGTGCGAGTAGACATACAGATTCTTTTGGGGACTGTCGGCGGCGTGAATCTGGCGTTCGGCCTCTACAGGCTGCGGAAAACTCCATCCGCCGCAGAAGGGCGAACCCAGGGGCTGAAGCCCGTATCGATTCTGGGCGTTTTACGCGGTGCTTAAGCGGCGCTCTTCCATGGCGCTATCTGAATTCACTACGTTTTTCCGCAGGCGCTAGAACTCCACATGCGCGCGGAATGACGGCACGATCACCGGGCCGCGGTCGCGATTGTAGCCAGGATTGACGATGTGCTGGAGTCCCGGCGCCAGGTAAATCCCGCGCCAGACGTGCACCGTGTAATAGGTCTCCAGGATATTTTCGCGGCCGTAGTTTAGATGGCCGTCCCCCAGCAGAAAACCGAGGCCTCCGGCGTTGAGATAGTTCTGATGATCTTTCTTGATGGCGTTGCTGACGAATGCCACTCCGGCGCGATCCTGCTTGCGGTGCCACCACGCGCCGTTGGCTCCAACGCCTTCGGCGAATGTCTGCTCGACTTCGGTGTAAGCAAAAGACTCGGTGCGGCCGTCATTCCATCCGAAGCGCGCGAACGCGGTGAGATAGTGCGAGAGATTCTGCTCAAGGTTGACGCCGAATCCATACTTCATCGTGATATGCCAGGGATGGTTGGTGATGTCGGGCGTAGCGCCGGTTTCGGAGGCCTTGATCACCTGGTCGCGGTAGATCCCCATGTTGGCGAAGTTGGTGTAGGCAAGGAGGCGGACCACGCCGGATTTTTTAGGGATCACGCCATGCCGCAATTCGAATTCGTAGTTTTCCGCGTGGGCCTGCCACGGCTTCCAGACGAGATCGATGCCGTTGGCGACCTTGGGCATGAGGCTTTCGCCAAAGCGGAATCCCCAGTTGCGGTCTTCGAAATCGGCGGTCAGCCCGACTGTGTAGCCGCGTGTGTCGGCGGCGTAGTCCCACGCGCCGTTATTGTCGGTGGTCCAGTTGAGGAACTGGAAGTGGGTGTCGGAGCCGACGGAGTTCACATCAAAAGAATCGGGCATGCCGAATTTGCCGAAGCGGAGTTCGAGGCGGCGGCGCGGGAGTTCCTCGAACAACGAGAACATGTTGCGCTGGTTCTCGATCTTGTCGTCGCTGAGCGCGAACACCTTGTGGAACTCTCCGCGGCCCAGATATGGAGCCTTGCTGAGCAACGGGTTGCGCACGATATCGAGGTCGGCATTTCCTGCCAGACCGAAACCCTGGCTCAGCGCCGCACCGCCAGCCTCTTCGATGTCGACCAGAAACTCGGTGGAGCGGTTGAGCCGTACTCCGGTGTAGAGCGTCAATAGGCGCGAGGTGGCCTTCTCATAGCGAGGGCCCAGGCTGTGCGGGCCGCTGTAGGGCGCGTGAAAATCGGGATGAGTTTGGAAAATGAAGTTGGCCTGGCCGGAGAGCCAGAAACGCGTGTCCCTGAAATGCGGGAACATGGACTCTGTGCTGATCTCATCTGGAGGATCCCGCGGGTCGGTAGCAGGCGCGCCGACGGGCTGTTGCGGACTTTGGGGCTCGGTCTGCTGCGCGAAGGCAGGGATGACGCCGAGGGCAACGGCCAACATCATTGCAAGCCCCATCGCGAGAATGAAATTGCGAACATTCATTTTGATACGCAGGATCATGTCCCAGATATCGTCGGACCCGGTGTCGCCGGTTCAAATCTAAGTAAATTTAGTATTCCCCAGAAGAACTCTTAACCATACTATACGACACATGTTAACTATGGTTAATCAAATTCCCTATTGTGAGCATCCTGCAGCAACGTTTCACGGTACGCTGATCTGATTAAAGGAGTGTTACGGGGCCGAAAGGAGCGTCTCGCCGCGGGCTCAGGCGGACGGGTACACTGCGTGAGAAAGCGAGAACTCGAACTCCGCTCGACGGACAGCCGAAGGCGGCTATCCCCACATAAGCCATTCCCCAGCGTTTGACAGCATTGCGCTCGAACCCCTAACCTGATTTGTCTTTTATGAAGGTTCTCATTCTAGGTGGAGGCGGGCGCGAGCACGCGCTGGTGTGGAAGCTGAAGCAGTCGCCGCGGGTCTCGCAACTTTATTGCGCGCCCGGCAATGGCGGCATCGCGGACGAGGCCGAATGTCTGCCGGCCGATCTGAAGGGTCTTGACTCGATGGTCGCGCTGGCGACACGCCTGCAGCCGGATTTGACCCTGGTCGGACCCGAGTTGCCCCTCACGCTCGGAGTTGTGGATGAGTTCACTCGCCGCGGCTGGCGCGTGTTTGGGCCGACCCAGGCAGCCGCGCGGCTGGAATCGAGCAAGAGCTTTGCCAAGGAATTTCTGCAGCGGCATCACATTCCTACAGCTCCATTTGCGATCTGCGATTCGATGGAGCAGGTGAAATCGGCGCTCGGACATTTCCGCACTCCGGTGGTCGTGAAAGCGGATGGGCTGGCGGCCGGCAAGGGCGTGGTCATCGCAAAAAGCAAAGAAGAAGCGTCGAGCGTCGCGGCCGAGATGCTAAGCGGCAAGATGCTGGGCGACGCCGGGTCGCGGGTGGTGTTGGAAGAGTGCCTGAAGGGCGACGAACTTTCGTTTCTGGTTTTCAGCGATGGGGAACGCGTGGCACCGCTGGTAGGCGCCCAAGATCACAAGCGCGTGGGCGATGGCGACACCGGGCCGAACACCGGCGGCATGGGCGCGTATTCCACGGCGGACATCGTGGATGATCGCATGCGTGACTGGCTGGTAAATCACATCGCGCGGCCTGTGGTTGCCGGGATGAAGGCTGAGGGCACGGAGTTCAAGGGCGTCCTCTATTGCGGGCTGATGATGACTGCGCGCGGGCCCATGGTGCTGGAATTCAATTGCCGCTTCGGCGATCCGGAGACGCAGCCGATCCTGATGCGGCTGGAAAGCGATCTGGTGGACGCGCTCGATGCTTCGATTGACGGACGCGTGAGTGATGGTGACTTCAAGTGGACGCGAGATGCGTCCGTCTGCGTAGTGATGTCGTCGGGAGGGTATCCGGGAACGTTTGAGCAGGGAAAGCGGATTGACGGGCTCGAAGAGGCGAATGCGGTGAAGGGCGTGAAAGTGTTTCATGCCGGGACTTCGAAGCGCGAGGGAGCATACTACAGCGCGGGCGGGCGGGTGCTCGGGGTAACGGCGCGGGCCGCGGACCTGGAGACTGCGGTGGAACGCGCGTATGACGCTTGTGGGAAGATTAGTTTCGCGGGCGCGCATTATCGGAAGGATATTGCGGGGAGAGCGCTGAAGAAGTAGGGCGTCGCGAGTCTGGAGAACGTCCCCACTTCTGGCAAAACCGGCCCAAAGCGGGGCACCCGGCAGAGCAATAGGGATCCTTCGACTGCGGTTTGCTTCGCTTCGCGAAACAAACCTTCGCTCAGGATGACAAATCCAAACAACGTTGAGGAGATCAATGAGCAAGCCACTGGTTTCGATTGTGATGGGCAGCGATTCCGATCTGGAGATCATGCGCGAGGCGGGGAAGGCGCTGGACGATTTCGGGATCGAGTATGAGATGGATGTGACCTCGGCGCATCGTTCGCCGGATCGCAGCGCGGATTTTGCGAAGAAGGCGGCGGAGCGCGGGATCAAAGTCATCATCGCCGGGGCTGGCGGGGCGGCGCACCTGGCGGGAGTCATCGCGGCGCACACGATTCTTCCCGTCATCGGCGTGCCGATTCCTTCGACATCGCTGAATGGGATGGACTCGCTGCTTTCGACGGTACAGATGCCGGCGGGGATTCCCGTGGCGACCGTTGCGATCGGAAAGCCAGGCGCGACGAATGCGGGGATTCTCGCGGCGCAGATGATTGGGCTCAGCGACGAGTCGATTGCGAAGAAGATGCACGCGCACAAGGAGAAGCTGGCGCGGGGAGTGGAGGAGAAGTCGAGGAAGCTGAGGGAAAGATAAAAGTAAGATTTGAGATTGCAGATTTTAGATTTCAGATTGAAGGCAAACACCCGCGCCTGTGCCTGAGACTCAATCTACAATCTCAAATCTACAATCTAACATTGCTTTTCTGCTCGCTTGGCTTCGCTCGACAGCCGAGGCGGCTGTCGCCACATGAGCTGTATCACTGTCTGGGAAGTCAAAGTCCCACCCCTTCGACTTCGCTCAGGGCAGGCTCTGTCGCAAAGAACGCGACAAGGGTGGGCACCCGGTTTCATCTTAGCTACAGATTTAAACTCTTCAGGTATTCGCGGAAGGGGGCGCCCAGGTCGGAGCGCTTCAGGGCGAATTCCACCGTGGCCTTGAGGAATCCCAGTTTGTCGCCGGTGTCGTAGCGGTTGCCTTCGTAGACGTAGGCGTACATCTTTTCTTTCTTGAGCAGCATGCGCATGCCGTCGGTGAGTTGCAGTTCTCCGCCGGCGCCGGCCTGGATCTTTGCCAAGCAATCGAAAATCGCAGGCGTCAGGATGTAGCGGCCGATCACAGCGAGGTTCGACGGCGCTTCTTCGAACTTCGGCTTCTCGACCATGTTGCGGATCTCGAAAAGGCGTCCGTTGAAACCCTGGGCGGGCTGCGCATCGAACACTCCGTATGACGAAATCATCTTGCCTTCGACCACCTGCGCAGCAATCACGCTGCATTGCTTCTCGTTGAAGACGTTGACCATCTGCTTGAGCGCAGGGACGGGGTTCTCGATCACATCGTCAGCGAGAAGCACGGCGAAAGGCTCGTTGCCCACAAACTCGCGAGCCATGAGGACGGCGTGACCCAGGCCCAGCGCCTCTTTCTGGCGGACGTAGGCCACGTACATCATGTCGGAAATGGAGCGAACGATTTTCAGCAAGTCGTGTTTGCCGCGCTCCTCGAGCATCTTTTCGAGTTCGTAGCTGACGTCGAAGTGATCTTCGATGGACTGCTTGCCACGTCCGGTGACGATCAGGATCTGATCGCAGCCGGAGGCCATGGCCTCTTCGACTCCGTATTGAATGATGGGCTTGTCAACCAGCGGGAGCATCTCTTTGGGCTGGGCTTTGGTGGCGGGCAGAAAGCGGGTGCCCAGGCCGGCGGCGGGGAACACGGCTTTGCGAACTTTCATGGTCATGGAACGGTCGTTGGTTGTTGGTCTTTGATCGTTGGCCAGGCGCTACCGGGGTCGGATCATTGTAACTGGTCGTTACATACGTACGCGATGTCTTCGGGCATGAAGGAGCTTGGATGTCGAATCACACCTGCGGAGTTGCTGCATAGAAAGTCAAAAGCCCCACCCTGTCGCAGACAACGCGACAAGGGTGGGGCACCCAGTAGTCACGGGGCGGCTCGCTTCGCCTCGCCGGACAGCCGAGGCGGCTGTCGCCACATGAGCGGCGATAGTGTCCTCCTATTTGCTGACTACCAGCACTACGAAGCTGTCTGGGAGAACCGGCGGATAGCCGCGGGGGTTCTGTGGGGTGGGAGCGGGGCGCGGGCCGAACTTTGCCGCCACCGTGTAGACGTTGTGCGTCTTTGAGTCGAGAGCCATCGTGCGGGCTGACTTCTGGGTAGGAACATTTTCCGCGACGCTGAATTTGGACGAGGATTCTTCTTTTACGACCGTAAGAACTCCGTCTTGTCCGCAGGAGGCGAACGCGAGTCCCGTTTCGTCGTCGAAGGCGGTGGCGTCGACACCTTCTCCGATCGCGGGAGTGGCCAGCACTTTGCCGCTGTCGGCATCGACCACGGCCATCATCTTGTTGTCGCATCCGACGAAGAGGCGGCGGTTCTTGCGGTCGATTGAGAGTCCGCTGGGCTCGGTGCACGGAGCGAGCGGCCACTTGGCTTTCACTTCCAGCTTGTTGGGATCGATCGCTGTCAGCTCGCTCTTGTCTTCGATATTGACGAAAATTCCACCCTTGGCGTCGCTGGCGGCGAACTCAGGCTTGCCGTCGAGCTTAATCGTGCCCAGCACTTTGCCGCTGGCGGCATCGATGGCAGTAGAGTCGCTGCTGCGTCCGTTGAAAGTGAAGACGCGCTTGGTGGCCGGGTCGTAGAGGATTGCGTCGGGATTCTCGCCGACTTTCACTTTCTCGCCGATGGGCATCAGTGTGTTCATATCGAAGATAGTGACGGTGCCTTCACGGCCGTTGCTGGTGAAGCCGCGTCCGAGGTCAGGCGCGAGAGCGATGCCGTGGACACCCGGCGTGTCGGGGATGTCGCCGACATTCTTGCCGGAGTCGAGATCAAGAACGATGACGTGCGTGCCGCGCGAGATGTAGAGCCGGCGCGCGCTCGCGTCGGCGGTGAGGTAATCCCAGCCACCGTCGCCGCCTACTTTGTAAGTTGTTGCCACATGGTATCCCGGACCAGCGGCGGCTAGTGCCAGGGCCGCCAGGGACATACTGATAACCGTTATCAGCCACTTGTACTTCGTTGACATAACTTCCTCCTGTAGTTTCTTGCCCGTTGCTTTCGCGCGCCGGGGCCCCTTCCCAACGGCGCGAACCCAAGTTCCTGCATCGAACCGGATAGGGTTCGAACCAAAAGTAACTTTACCTCATTTTGGAGGCCAACCTAGACTTCTTCTATGGATGTTTCTTCACCGTTTTCCGCGGAGGTCGCCAAGGGTACACCGGTCGATCCGCGCCTTCAGCCAACGCCGGACTACGGCACGCTAGGCCCTGGATCGGATATTCCCGGTCCCGAGGATCGCGATGCCTTGCCCTCGTCGCGAAAGTCTGCATTGCGGTCAGCACATTTGATCGCTGCCGTCATCGGGATGGTCGCGGCGCTCATCGTGGGAATGACCAAGGCTCATCCGATTTGGCCCAACTCGATTCCCTCGCGCTCGAGCGAGCCTGCATCAGGCAAGGACCTGCGTCAACTCGATCGCATGAAGCCGCAAAAGCAGGCGGAGATGCTGTTGGAGCTGGCTGTCGGGCACTCGGAAGGTGCGGTCGATCAGATCTCGTCGCATGTCGATCGTTGGAATGGACAAGTTCAGTGGAACTCGCAGATTGCTTCTTTGACCACGGCGGCGCTGAACTCCAACGACAGGCGCGTCCGAGAATCGGGCGTTGAAGTGGAACTCGCCGCCTATGGACTCGCAAAGAATGCCGCGAGCCTGGAGTTTGTGTTGAAGAACGTAGATTCGCACGATCACAGCCAGAAGATCTGGGCGCTCTGGGCGCTTGGCCTGATGGCCAACCGAGGAGTCGAAAGTGAACGAATCGTTGAAGTACTCACGGATCATTTGAAGGATGACGATCCAGATTCGCGGCGATGGGCTGTCGAGGGATTGGCAGTGGCTGGCAGCGATCAGGCCATTCAGCCGCTTCTCGTGGCCATGCACAACGATTCGTCGCCGATGGTGCGCGAGAGAGCTGCATGCAGTCTCGCTGAATCGGGCATGTTCACGCAGGACCAGCGGATGACGGCTGTACCGCAATTACTGACCTATACTGACGACCCTGCTCTCGATGCCCAAACACGGGGATGGGCGTTCCAGGCGCTGGGGGACATCACCCATCAGCGGCTGCCGAGGGATTCGGCGGCGTGGCGCCGCTGGTACGAGACTGCAAAATAGTTGCTCGTAGGGACGTTGCTTGCAACGTCTCTGCCGGCAGCACGGTGAAAGCCGACATACGTGGCGCCGCCGGCAGAGTCGTAGCAAGCCACGTCTCTACGATTGGGGCGGTTAATCTGCCATCTTCGCTACGTGGACTTCGAATCCTGTCTTGGGCAGCAACGAGGTCAGCGAGAATGCTTTGAACCCGTCGCCGGTCACTTCGGTGTGGCGGTAGATGCCGGGCTCGCTCTCGATCATTTCGCGGCGGCCTTCCATGTCGGCGAGAAACGCGTCGGCCTGCTTGGTGGTGACCTCTGCATCTTTAGCCCTCGTGACCACCGCTTCTGAGGCGTAGGAGCGAACCAGCTTCGGCCAATATTTATTGAGCAGGTCGGTGCTGGCAAAAATGTCGGCCCAGATGATGCGACCATTCACGGCGACAACGACTCCAACAGCGTTGCGGTCGCGCAGCTGGTGGATGAGGCTCTGGTAGTTTTGTTCGATGGGCCTGGCGACGGAGTCGACCTGCTTTCTGACTTCGGCGTTTTCATTCACCTTGGCGTACGAGGTGACTTGCTGCATTTGACTAGCAGCCGCAGGGGCGGCCGCTTCGACTTCGACGGTCATGGCTGCCTTTTGCTTGTTGACCTCGTTCCAGACCTCGCTCTGATTTTTTTCCGCCATGGCTTTGCCGCGTACCGAGGGTTGCGCCATGATCGCCATGGGAACGGGGCCGCCGACGGAGGTGCCTGCGTTCTTCCCGTAGAGCGCTTCTGAGGCGCCGAAGTTCGCGGTGGTGGCGACCCAGCGTCCGGGCTCAACGCAGAATACGCTGAGATCGACCGGATCGCTTTCCGGGGGGACGATGCGGTCTTTGCCGATCACGCGATCTTGGCGGCCGCCGCTGACGATCTCTCCGGCCAACAATAACAATGGGCGCTTGGAATTGTTAACCAGCACCAGGCGGTTCACTTCCGCGCCATCGTGGCGAACCACGGGAGCGCCGTGGCGGCGGATGAGTCCTTGCACACTTCCGGCTTCGGTCACGATGACTTCGCCTGAATGCAGGCCTTCGTCGAGGGTAAGAAATTCTCCGGTGGGATAGCTTTTCGCTGCGACCACGGGAAACACAGTCAAGTTGCCGTGGCGGATGGGCTCTAGGACTCTGTAACCGGACGTGATTTCTCCGGCGCGGGCGGGGTAGTGATCGATCATCACAAATCCGGCAACGAGCAACAGAACCATCACGGCAATGAAACTCTTCGGATTCATAGTGGCTTCTCCTTCGTGAGCCTGCATTTCTGTCGCCCCTTCGTGGCTTGCCCGAATCTGCGATTTGCTACCCACGGCTTGCGCCGTGGGCTGCATTCTTTCGCCGCTTGGCGGCTGGCTTGTCAAACTGCGAAGGAAAGACCATAGCGACTCAGACTCTCTGGGTGGCCACGTCCACTCTCAAGGGAGAGGCGTGTTCGAGTTACGAGCGTAACCCGGACCGGGCGCGCCGCCCATGTCGACTCCGTGGAAAGAACGTGGGAGGGGGCGCGGCTTGCGGGCGAAATTTGTGTACAGTGAGAGGAATCGCTCCGCGTGGCTTGATGTGGCAGCCGGGTCGAGCTTCGCTCGACGGACAGCCGAGGCGGCTGTCCCCACATGTTCTCTCAGAAACGGCTGTTCCACATGTCCTGTAAAATTGAAAGATCAATTCCGGAGCTACTTTCCGCATTGTCTTTTCTTGACCAACTGAATCCGCAACAGCGCGAGGCTGTCGAGACCACTGAGGGGCCGGTGCTCATTCTGGCTGGCGCCGGGAGTGGGAAGACGCGCGTCATCACCTACCGGATCGCCTACCTGATCGAGCACAAGGGCGTCATGCCGGAATCGATTCTGGCCATGACGTTCACCAACAAGGCGGCGGCGGAGATGGGCGAACGCGTCGAGAAACTGGTGGGCGGGCTGAGCATCGCCAAGCCAGTGATCTCGACGTTTCATTCGTTCTGCGTGCGGATGCTGCGGCGCGATATTGAGGCGATGCGGATACCGTCAACCGTGCCGGGACAGCCGGCGATCGGGCATACGAAGAATTTCGTGATCTACGATGAGAGTGATCAGCAAGCCGTTGCGAAATCGGTCATGAAGCGTCTGGGGGTTGACGATAAAGAGTTGACCCCGCGCACCGTACTCGGGCGAATTTCATGGGCCAAGAATCATATGCTCGATCCGCAGGAGCTTTATCTGAACTCGGCGGATCCGAAGACGGAGAAGGTTGCGCATTTGTATGAGGAGTACCGGAAGGAACTGCGCAAGGCCAACGCGCTCGACTTCGATGACCTGCTGCTCGAGGCGGTGCGGCTGGTGAAATCGGCGCCGCACGTTCGCGAGTATTACAACAAGCGCTTTCAGTATCTGCTGATCGACGAGTACCAGGATACGAACAGGCCGCAGTATGAACTCATGCGCATGCTGGCCGGGGAACGGCACAACGTTTGCGCCGTTGGTGATGAAGACCAGTCGATCTATTCGTGGCGCGGGGCGGACATCCGCAACATCCTGGAGTTCGAGCAGGACTTCCCCGAAGCGAAGATCATCCGACTGGAGCAGAACTATCGCTCGACGCAGAACATTCTGCAGGCGGCGTCGGCGGTAGTGGCGAACAACGTGCGTCGCAAGGGGAAGAATCTGTGGACGTCGCGGCAGGGCGGCACGAAGATAGGCTACTACGAAGCGCCGGATGGCGAGAATGAAGCGCTGTTTGCCGCGGACTGGATTGCGCGGTATCTCCGCGAAGCGAACGAGCGCGGGGAGACGCCGCGGGCTGCGGTGCTGTATCGAACGAATTCGCAGTCACGGTTGTTTGAAGAGGCGATGCGGCGCTACGGGCTGAAGTATCACGTGGTCGGCGGATTTTCGTTCTACGAGCGCTCCGAGATCAAGGACATGATCTCGTACCTGAAGGTCATTCAGAATCCGGATGACACGATTTCGTTGTTGCGTGTGATCAATACTCCGACGCGCGGCATTGGCAAAGGAACGATCGACACGCTGGAACAATTGGCGCTGGAAACGGGGCTGTCGATGTGGGGAGCGATTGGCGACGCGGTCAAGCGGCAGTTGGTGCCGCCGCGAGCGGTCGCGTCGCTGAAGAGTTTCCAGCAACTGATTGAGGATGCGCGGGCGATGCTGCTGGGTACGTTTACTGAACAACTGGAGCAGACGGCAGAGGTACCAGAAACAGAAGTGGAGATCGCTGCGGCTGCTGAGGAACCTGTCACTGACGAGGCGGATGCTACTGCGTTTGATCCGCAGGAGTTTGGGAACTTTTCGTTTGATTTTGGGGAGAATGCGGCGGAGTCTTCGACTGAGGATGGGGAGGCGGGACGCCGCACCGACAGCCGGCCGGAGGCCGGCGCTACGGATATCAGCGCTACGGCTGACGATGCCGCGGATGCGGAGGCGGACAGCTCATTTCCAACGCCTACGGTCAGTACTGCTGACGTTCTCAAATTCCTGATCGACCGGACGGGATACATCAAGCTGCTCGAGGAGGAGGACACGCCGGAGGCGTATTCGCGCATCGAAAACTTGCGCGAATTAGTGAATGCGGCGATGGATTCGCGGGATCGCGCGGAAACGCTTGACCAGTTTCTCGATCACGCGGCACTGGTGGCCGACGCCGACGATTACGATGAGTGCGCGCAGATCACGCTTATGAGCCTGCACGCCGCCAAGGGATTGGAGTTCCCTCTGGTGTTTCTCAGCGGACTGGAGGAAGGGTTGTTTCCGCATTCGCGCACCATGCTGGTTCCGGAAGACATCGAGGAAGAACGGCGGCTGTGTTATGTCGGCATGACGCGCGCGATGGATCAGTTGATTCTGACTCGAGCCGTGTACCGGCGGAGGTATGGGACGGACTTGCCTGAGGCGAGTGTGCCGTCAAGATTCCTAGAAGAAGTGCCCGGGCCCTTGATTGAGGAGGTGGGCACGCGGCGAAGTAGCGGATCTTCGATCCGCAGGACGGGCGAAGGCGCCCGTCCCCACACCAGCTCGGCGGCTTACGGCTCTGAGTCTTCCCATTACTCCTACGAGGATGAAGATCAGAGTGCTTCGTGGCATGCCGGTGATGCGAACCGGGGGAACGCTCGGCCTTCCAAGCCGACGGTTGCGGCTCGCGCTTACAACTCGATCGAGAACATTGCCGAATTCTTCGCTAGCCGGGGCAAGAAGTTCACTGTACCGAAAGCGCCTCCTGTCGAGGAGCCGACGGGCAAGCGCGGCTTTCGTCCGGGACAGAGAGTGCGGCATCCGAAGTACGGTGAGGGAACGGTGTATCAGCGCGAAGGAGAAGGCGAAGAAGCCAAGATTACTGTACAATTTCCACGCTTCGGCTTGAAGAAGCTGGTGGAGAAGTATGCCCAACTGGAGCGAGCCTGAAGAGATTGAGCGATTGAGTGAGTGAGCGACTGGGTCATTGATCACGACTTCAATCGCGCGATGACTCAATCACTGAATCTCTCAATTTATTGAAAAGGAATTCATGGCCAATACAACCACACTCAGCAGAGAAGAACGTAAGAAAGTAAAACGCACGGCGCGCAAGAAGCGCAAGGCGGACAAGCCGCTGAAGCCCCGCGACTATCCTCGCGGATCGAAGAAGCCGAAGGTCAAGAAGTTGGCCCGCGGTCAGGCGAAGCGGTAGGCGTCACGGGTTCGAGCTAAAACCCCACTTCTGGCAAAACCGGCCAGAAGTGGGGCACCCGTTTGTGCTCAATCCGACTTCAGGAGAAAACGAGCTCTTGTCACAACCCACCACGAGCGAGCCTCCATCGAACCAAGTTGTGCGCACCTCCGACAAGCAGATTTTTTGCTGCAAGTCGATTGACAAGCTGATATCGGATTCCGAGGATCCCGACCGCAAACTCAAGAAGACCCTGGGGCCGTTGTCGCTGACCGCTCTGGGAATTGGCGCGGTGATCGGATCGGGCATCTTTACGGTTGTCGGCACAGCCATCGCGGGGCAGAAGTTTGACACTTCGTCGATTCTGAACGCGCCCTTGCTCGATTACATGGTGCGCCATCACGCCACGCTGGGCCGTCCTGGCGCGGGTCCGGCGCTGGCTTTGTCGTTGGTGCTGGTGGCGATCGTGTGTGGGTTCACGGCGTTGTGCTACGCGGAACTCGCATCGATGATCCCGATCGCAGGCAGTGCGTACACCTATACCTATGCAACGATGGGCGAGTTGATCGCATGGATTATCGGGTGGGACCTGATCCTGGAATATGCGGTCAGCAACATGGCGGTCAGCGTCGGTTTCTCAGCCCATCTGGTGGGGATGGTCGAGTGGTTCGGGGTGCATCCGGGATTGCGCTGGATTTCACCTGCGTATCTACCTGCTGGCCTTTCCGACCTCAAGGGCAATATGCTCTACCCCCCCGGAATGCATTTCGGCTTCAACATCCCAGCGTTCCTCGTGGTGATGATTCTGACGGTGATCCTGGTAAGAGGAATCCGCGAGTCTGCCGAAGCCAACAACACGATGGTCATTCTAAAAATCGCGGCCATTATCGCCTTTATCGTGGCGGCTTCTCATTACATTCATCCCGCGAACTGGCATCCATTCGCCCCAATGGGATGGTCGGGCATTCTAACCGGCGGTTCAATTATCTTCTTTACTTACATCGGGTTCGATTCAGTTTCCACAGCGGCTGAGGAGGCGCGGAATCCGCAGCGCGATCTGCCGATCGGCATCATCGCCACACTTGTAGTCTGCACACTGCTCTACATCGGAGTCGCTGTGGTGCTGACAGGTGTCGTGAACTGGCAATCACTGCTTGACGACGCCGCTCCCGTTGCCAACAGTCTTAAAGGCCTCGTTGCCAGTACAGGGTCGAATACCTTGCGATGGGTAGAACTGGGCGTTTTGTTTGGGGCAATGATGGGGATGATTTCATCCTTGCTAGTGTTTCAGCTTGGGCAGGCGCGCGTGTGGTTCTCTATGTCTCGGGATGGCCTGCTGCCAAAACTCTTCGGCCGAGTTCATCCGCGATTCCGTACACCCGCGACCGCGACGTGGATCGCAGGATTCGTGGTTGGAATACCGGCTGGCATTCTTGATATCGGAACCCTGGCGGACTTGTCGAACATTGGTACTCTCTTTGCTTTCGTCCTGGTGTCTATCGGCGTGATCATCCTTCGTTATCGCGACCCAGGGCGACACCGTGGGTTCCGCGCACCCGGAGGCATAACTGCACCGGTGCTGAGCGTGGCATTCTGCGTACTGTTGATGTCGGGCTTGCCGATACTGACTTGGCTACGCTTCTTCGCCTGGCTGGCGCTTGGGCTGATGATCTACTTCTTTTACAGCCGGCACCGGAGCGAGTTCGCCACGAAGTAACGGCTGATCGTCTGCGACATCTGACGGATGCGGCGCGGGCAAGCAGCCGGGCTTCGCCCGGCGGACAGCCGAGGGCGGCTGTCCCCACATTTACAGACTCAACCCCACAGCTTCTTACTTCACCACTTGCTACTTCGCCCACTCCTTTGACAAGAACAGATAGCGATCGCGCAGGTCGTCTTTGTGGGCGGCGGGTTCGGCGCTTAGGATCATCACCGGCCAGCCGTCAGATCC
Source organism: Candidatus Sulfotelmatobacter sp. (assembly GCA_035568275.1). Taxonomy (GTDB): domain Bacteria; phylum Acidobacteriota; class Terriglobia; order Terriglobales; family Acidobacteriaceae; genus Sulfotelmatobacter. The sequence goes on along the minus strand of DATMOO010000349.1, from coordinate 32,783 downwards.
GGTGTAGGGCGGCCATTTTGGCAGACCGGGGCCGTTGGGGTTTCCGTTCTTGGCGAAGTTTGCCCAGAACTTTTGCATCATCTCGCTGACCTGGCGATCGCTATCGCGCCAGGTGACGTCGGTCTTCGAATCGAGTTGTCCGAAGACGTATTCGATCTCGGCGGAGTGGTAGGCGCCCATTCGCGGCGCATCCGGGTTCTTGGAAAAAGGCGCCATGTCGAAGCGGTAGCGATATATCGGCTGTTTGCCAGTCTTGCTTTGCGCTTCGATCCATGCCCAGGTAGAGAGCGCGATGAATTTATCGCCCGCGTAGTCCTGGGCGGAACGCAGAGCGTGCTCGTCGGTGTCGGCAGGATAGAGTTTCAGGAACTCATCTGCCTTTTCGCCGAAATCTTTTTGCGCAGTGGACTTGAAGCTCTCAGCGGTCGGCTTCCGCGGAGCGATCTCGAAGCTGCCCTCGTCGTGGTTCCAGCCCGCCAGCAGCGCGGCGTCATTTTGTTTGCCGGCAGCAAAAACAGCGGGAACGGACTCAGGCAGGAAATATCCGTCGACGTCGGGACCGAAGTCGAAGCCTCGCGATTGAGGAGGCGCAAAGGCTGCCAGCAGCTTCTCAGCGGGAATGGCCCGTAATTCGGCCAAGGTCGATGCGCCGAGCTTTTCTTTCACGAGCTTCGCATCTTTCTCGGCCCGCGCTGACATCGCGTCAAACGAGAGACCGCTGCGCGAGAAGGCTGCCCCGCTTTCGCCAATTGCCCTCTGGAAGAGCCCTTTCGCCAGAGGCGAAGCCATTTGCGCGCTCACCGAGAACGATCCGGCGCTTTCACCGAAAATGGTGACGTTCCCCGGATCTCCGCCGAATGCGGCGATATTGTCGTGCACCCACTGAAGGGCGGCGAGTTGATCGAGCAGGCCATAGTTGCCGGCGGAGTTATGGCCGGATTCTGCCGCCAGTTCCGGATGCACCATAAAACCGAAAACTCCCAGGCGGTAATTCATCGAAACCACGATGACGCCCTGCTGCGCGAGATTGTAGCCGTTCTGGCGGCCCTCAGAAGTTGTGCCGGCGACGAAGCCTCCACCGTAAATCCAGACCATGACGGGGAGTTTCGGGTCGACATGTTTATCGGCAACCCAGACATTCAGGGTGAGGCAGTCCTCGCTGCCGCCCGGATCATGGAACACCATGTCGCCGAAGACATTTCCCTGCAGGCAGTGGGAGCCGAATTCCGTCGCCTTCTTCACGCCGCTCCACTTCGCAGCGGGAGCCGGCGCCTTCCAGCGGAGATCGCCGACCGGTGGCGCTGCGTACGGGATGCCGAGGAAGGTTTTCACCTTGCCATCGTCCTTACCCTCCACGGTGCCCAAGCGGGTTTTCACCTGCGGGGCGGACGAACTTGCGAATAGGAACGAAGAGATTGCGAGTACGGTCCAAGCAGCCACGGCTCTGCGGGCGATCAGCTGGTGCATTGCATTGCTCCGGAGTGCGATGTGAGAACCTCGGATTGTAAAGGAAATTGAGCTTGGCTGCCCTCGCAAATCTCGAACCTGCCATCTACAATCGGAAATCATGAATGGACCTCATCCGCCGAATGCCTTTATCCGTCAGCTACCCAAGGCAGAGCTGCACTTACATCTGGAAGGAGCCATTGAGCCGCCGACACTGGTCGAACTGCGCAAGCAACACGGAGAGAACACGACACTGGCCGAGACCGAGGCGCTTTATCGGTACAACGACTTTGCCACTTTCCTGATGGCATTCAAAGAAGTGAGCGCGCACCTGCGCGGGCCGGAGGATTACGAGTTTGTGACGTACCGGCTCATGCAGCAACTGAAAGAAGAAACCGTACTGCACGCGGAAGTGTACGTCGCGGTTGGAGTTTGCCTGTATCGGAAGCAGGATTTTGCTGCGATCTTTGAAGGGCTGGAGCGCGGACGGGTGCGCGGGGCGCGGGATTTCGGCATATCAATGCTCTGGATTTTCGATGCCACGCGTCACTTTGGAGTGGAAGAAGCGCAGAAGGTATTCGAACTCGCGGCGCGTTACAAGGACCGGCACGTGGTGGGCGTGGGCATTGGCGGCGATGAGGTGAAGGCGCCCCCGGAGTTGTTTCGCGGCGTGTATGCCTATGCCGAGGATCATGGGTTGCGGCTGACGGCGCATGCTGGCGAAACTGGGCCAGCGGAATCGATCTGGGGAGCGCTGAATCTGCATGCCGAGCGCATCGGGCACGGACTGAGCGCGGCACAGGATCCGGATTTGATCGAAGAGCTCGCATACCGTCAGATTCCGGTGGAGATTTGCGTGACCAGTAATCTGCGCACAGGATGTTGCAAGACGGCGGCGGAGCATCCGGTGAAAAACTATTTCGATCAGGGCATGATGGTCACGCTGAATTCGGATGACCCGGCGCTCTTTGGAACGTCGCTGGCGCGGGAGTATCAGTTCGCACAAGAAACGTACGGATTTACTGACGAGCATCTGCGCGAGCTGGCGCGGAATTCGTTTGAAGCGTCGTTCTTGCCGGCGGAGAAGAAGCTTGAGCTGCTCAGTTTGTTCGACGCGGCCGCGGCCCGATAAATTCCCACGGAGAATTCGCATGGCGGTTCAACCAATCCTGCAGCTCGGCAACCCCGTTCTGCGGCAACGGTGTGGGCACGTCGCGGACCCGGCCTCGCCGGAAATGCTGGATCTGATTCGTGATCTGGCGGATACGCTCGCGCACTGGCGGTCGGAAACGGGCTATGGGCGTGGGATTGCGGCTCCGCAGATTGGCGTGTTGCGGCGCGTGATCTTCTTGAAGCTTCCCGGTTCTGAGCCTTGGCCGCTGATTAATCCGGAAATTGTCGAACGTAGTAAAGAGAAGATTGTTGTCTGGGACGCGTGCCTGAGTTTTCTTTCGATCTTCATGCAGGTGGAGCGTCATCGCGAGATCACGGTGCGGTATCAGAAGCTTGACGGACACGTTGTCGAGGTCGAGGCCAGCGAAGACAACAATCTTTCCGAGTTGCTGCAGCATGAGATCGATCACCTCGACGGGATTCTGGCGATTGATCGCGTCACCGACGTCAAGACGATCGTGACCAGGGAAGAATTCGAGAAGAGGTATCGGGACGCGAGTCCGTACGCGGACACAACGCCAAGTCGTGCCGTGAAGACGTAGCTTACTATGTCTCTCTCGACGAGCGAGACGTTGCAAGCAACGTCTCTACATCAAGCATGCTTCATATCGGCATCGTCGCTTGCAGTACCGAAGGAGCAGCCCTCTGCTATCGGAGCATCTCGCTCGAAGGGGCGCGGATGATCGGGAGGCACGACCATCCCGAGGTTTCACTGCATTCGTTCTCGCTTGCCGAGTATATGAAGTTCATTGACGTGAACGACTGGGCGGGAGTGGCTGAACTCATGCTCGGTTCCGCCGAGAAGCTGGCGAAGGCTGGGGCTGATTTTCTCATCTGCCCCGACAACACGATTCATCAGGCGTTTGATCTTGTCGAGCACCGGTCGCCGCGGCCTTGGCTGCACATTGCGCGTGAAGTTGCTGCCGAGGCCAAACGGCGCGGCCATCGGCGGTTGGCGGTGCTGGGGACGCGATATCTGATGGAAGGGCCCGTGTATCGCGAGGCATTGCAGGCGGCGGGGATTGAGCATCGCGTGCCGGCCGCGGAGCAGCGCGAGCGCATCAATCACATCATTTTCGATGAGCTAGTGAATGGGCAGGTTCTGCCGCGGTCGCTTGCGTATCACATTGAAGTCATTCGAGAGTTGAAGGATGAGGGGTGCGATGCCGTTGTGCTCGGGTGCACGGAGATTCCCCTGCTGGTGATGCCGGAAGATTCGCCGTTGCCTCCGCTGGACTCGACGCGGCTGCTGGCGCGGGCGGCGGTGCGCCAGGCGGTGGAGGGGTGAGCTTCTTCGAACCAGTCACCATTGGTTTCGAAATTTGAGAAGTCAAAATCCCCACCCTCTCGCGAAAAGCGCGAGAAGGGTGGGGCATCCGCTTGATGAACTTTGATGGGCGAACCTCAGAAACTTAAATTTCGGTGGCTGCGTGGGGCTTATGCTGTCGTGCGGTTTGAACCCGGTGCTTCCATTCCCGAATGGGCTGCCAAGGGCGAGTTCACATCGATCACGCGGACCGCGGACGAGCTGTCGATTGTTTGCCTTGCTGATCATCTGCCTCGAGACGTGGATTCACAACATCGCTGGATTTGCCTGAAACTCCAGGGGCCGTTTCCGTTCTCGCAGACTGGCGTGCTTCTGTCGTTCATTGAGCCGCTGTCGTCGAAGGGGATTCCGATTTTTGCGATCTCGACCTATGACACGGATTACGTTTTGATCCAGGAAGAATTCGCTGGAATGTCGCTGGAAAGCCTGCAACAAGCGGGACACGAGCTTTTGGGTGGGACATAAGCGGGAGCTGGAGTCTCGGCGACAATCGAAAACCCTAAAACGCAGAGGGCGCAGAGATCACGCGGAGATCGCAGAGAGAACCTTGGAGTTCTGCGATCGATTGGATAACTCATTTTCCCATCCAACCCCTGGAATTGACCGAACGCTGCGACGGCGCACCGCATCAGGCTGCGCTTGTGGTGTAATAACTAATTAACCATTCCATGGCCTCTTTACTTACAACACTGCGTCGCAACGCCAAAGCCCTGCATCGCAATCTGCGGGGGGCGAGGATGGTGGCGCGGGCGCTGGCTTCGACCGATCATCCGCTGCTGGCGCACATCATTCCGATGCGTCGCTGCAACCTGGCGTGTACCTACTGCAACGAGTTCGACGATTTCTCGAAGCCGGTGCCGATCGATGAGATGTACCGGCGCATCGACAAGCTGGGCGCATTGGGAACATCCGTGGTGACGATTTCGGGTGGCGAGCCGTTGATGCACCTGGAGCTCGATGACGTGATCCGGCGCATTCGCGCCAATGGCATAGTCGCCGGGCTGATCACAAATGGATATCTGCTGGTGGCCGAGCGTATTCAGCGGCTGAATCGCGCGGGGCTCGAGTGGTTGCAGATATCGATCGACAACGTGAATCCCGATGAGGTGTCGAAAAAGAGCCTGAAGGTGCTCGACAAGAAGTTGCAACTGCTGGCGGAGCACGCTGATTTTCACGTGAACATTAATTCGGTGGTGGGCAGCGGGATTTCGCATCCGCAGGATGCGCTGGTGATTGGAAAGCGGGCCGTGGAACTCGGCTTCACGTCCACCATTGGCATCATTCACGATGGTAGCGGGCAACTGCAGCCGCTGGGCGAAGAAGAGCGGCGGATTTATCACGAGATGCAGGCGCTCGAGAAGAGCAGCTTCACGCGCGTGAACAAGTTCCAGGACAATATCGCCAAGGGGCTGCCGAATGATTGGCGATGCCGCGCAGGGGCGCGGTATCTCTATATCTGCGAAAACGGGCTGGTGCATTACTGCTCGCAGCAGCGCGGGTATCCGGGAATTCCGCTGGAAGAGTACACACGCGATGATCTGCGGCGCGAGTATCTCACGGAAAAAAGTTGTGCGCCGCATTGCACGGTGTCGTGCGTGCATCAGGTGTCGATCTTCGATTCCTGGCGCGCGCCGCAAAGGCCGGCGACGCCGATTCCTGCGACAGATCCCGAGAGCGAACTGGTGCAGATCAAGTAAAGCAGCCGACCCCGGGGGCTAAAGCCCACTTCCGTTGTGGAAATGGTATGGCGCGGCTGGAAGCCGCGCCCTTTCAAAACTCCTCACAGCGATGCTCTAGTGTTTCGGTTGCGCCGAGGGTGGCAGGATACCGTTCAGGCGCAGGTACATCGCCGCGGCGCCGTAGTGGTCGGCCCAACCGCTGGCGAGACCGAAGGCGCCCATGGCGCGGGGGAAGTGGCGGCCTCCGAAGAGTTCCACGTCGTCGCCTAGCTTCGAGTCATCCATTTTTGCAAGAGCTTCGCTGCAGAAGGCGAAAGACGCCTTCGTCGCGGCCACGAGTTGATCTTTGGAATCGGTTTCCTTCGGTTCGTCGACCTTTGGCGCGGGTACATCAGCGACTTTGGAACACAGCGTGTTGTTGGAGCCGACGATGTGGACCACCAGGTGCGCGAAGGTCATCTGGTCCGGGGTAGGCTTGTAGGAGAATTTGTCGGCGGGCATGGCTTCCACCGCGCCCACGATGTTGTTTTGCGAGCGCTGCATCAGCATGCGCAGGGAACTGGAAACGGGATCCTTGGTTGGCGGGGCAGAGGGCGTCTTTGCGGCTGGGGCTGCGGTCTGGGCGGATGAGAAGGTCGCAACGACGAGAAGACAGACGACTAGAGCTGGTTTCACGGAAAGCCTCCTGAGGGTTTCAAGGATATAACGGGCGGGTTCCAGAGGTCATCTCACCTCCAAGAGGTCAACACGACGACCAGGTCACGCGGGGTGGACGCCTTCGTCCGGGGTTGCGCGCAATGGAGACGGCCGGCGCTAACGCAGGGTCTGTGACAGGTGACGCTGTGGCACGCTCCCCTTCGCTTCGCTCAGGGTCGCGGGGGCGGACGAAGGCGTCCGCCCCTACACAAGCTATTGAGGATTTCGCGCTCGTGGCACAATGTCGCGATGCCCGCCATACTGCCTTTGCCTGCTTTCCTCTACGGAACTGCCTGGAAAGAAGACCGCACTGCGAACCTTACAGAGTTGGCTCTGCGCTCGGGGTTTCGCGGGATTGATACGGCCAACCAGCGGCGACACTATTTTGAGGCTGGCGTTGGGGAAGGGTTGGCTGCGGTGTATCGGGCCGGAGTGGTGACGCGCGCGGAGTTGTTTCTTCAGACGAAATACACCTACCAGCGGGGGCAGGATCATCGGCTGCCTTATGATCCGGCGTCGTCGCTGGCGATGCAGGTCGCGCAGTCCCTGGCTAGTTCGCTGGAACATCTTGGAACAGATTACGTTGACAGCTTCGTGCTGCACGGGCCTGAGTCCGGGTATGGATGGAGCGAGGCCGATGCCGAGGTATGGGACGCGATGCGGAGACAGCGAGATGCGGGAAGCACGCGGCTGCTCGGCGTCAGTAACGTTTCGTTGAAGCACCTGGATGAGATGGACGTTGCGCAGGCGGAGATGCCGGCATTCGTCCACAACCGCTGCTTTGCCCGCTTCGGCTGGGACCGTGACGTGAGGGCTTTCTGTAAGGAGCGAAACATTATCTATCAGGGATTCTCGCTACTCACCGCCAACAAGGAAGTATTGCAGTGCCCGCCATTTATGGATCTCGCGAGAAAGCTGGACGCGACTCCGGCACAAGTGGTGTTCGCGTTTTCGCGTGCGGTGGGGATGCTGCCGCTGACGGGCACGTCTAGCGCCGAGCACATGAAGCAAGACCTCGACTGCTTAGAGATCACTCTTCCCACGGAGGTCGTGCGTGCTATTGAGTCGATAGCGGGGTAGTTGGTGCCAGGACTAATGACCTCACGCGCAGAAAGAAGCGTGGCGAGATCAGCCGGTTCTACGCGCCGACAGCAGATCGAGAATCTCTTTCAACCCCTGCCGGATATGCTGGATCTCCGGTGCAGACTGCGTGGGGAACGGAATTGCAGTCTGCGTCTTGTCGGACTTTGTCTCTGCGCGCAATTGCTGGCGGGCGCCGGAAATCGTGAATCCCTGCTCGTAAAGCAACTGCTTGATTCGCAGCACGCTCTCGACATCACGCTTGCGGTACATGCGCTGTCCGGTGCTGCTTTTGACTGGCCTCAGTTGAGGAAACTCGGACTCCCAGAAGCGCAACACATACGCCGGCAGCCGGCAAAGCGCAGCCACTTCGCCGATACGGAAATACAGCTTGTCCGGAATAAGAATTTCATCCGCTGCATGCTTTCCGGTGCTTTTCTTCCTCGCTGTCATGCCGAATCGCGCGGCACAAGCCGCTTCTTCCGCCTATTGTGACACAGGTCGGGCGAAGAGTCGCACAATTTCGCGGCACTTAAGGGCAGGTGAGCGTGGCGTATCCCGATACCTTGAACTGAGATCCCCCGTCCGGGTTCATAGAAACCAGAGGGCTAGCCCCCGCCAGGATGTACCCCGATCCATGCGTTGTGGCGTTGCACTGCGCCATGCCGTTCTGGTCGACGGTGGCAAACGGCGCGACGTTGCCGACACAGGCGGTTGGAGTCGCATTGGGCGCACTCGTCAACTCGCCTACACACCATGTCACGTCTTTGTTAGTAAGCGTTACCGGCGATGGCGGCTTGCTGAACGTGCCCGTAGCTGTGAATTGCACCTGGCTAGTGGCTGCAGGAGGATTGATCTTTACGCTCTGGAGTTGACGACCGCTACCGCAACTCAAGGTCGCCAGAGAAAGGAGCAAGAGAGGCCCGACTGAGATCGAACGAAGTCCAATCACAATGCACCCCCGAACGAAGATTTATGCCAGTGGGATGAAGCCCTACCAAGGCAAGTTGCCCAGGGTAATGTCAATTCTAGGTCCGCGCGGTCAATGCTGCGGGCTTGCAGCCGGTGCCATCCACTGGCGCTATCAACGGAAAAGCCTCTTAAGAGGTGCTTCTCTCAAGAGGCCAGTGAAAAATCGTAGTGTAGGCGAGATATCGTCTCGCTTCCGGTTAGTGTTTCTTCTTTTTTGCCTTCTTCTTCGTTGCCATTGAAGGAGCCTCCGTGAGCGATTTTCCCTTGCAAGGGTTTACGACTTGGGCCCTTATCCTGAAAGACCAACCCTACTCATGGTATGGGAAGGTCCTATAACACAAGATATTGCGGCAGTATTAATAAAGTGTCAACAAAATTCTGCAGTTCTGGGCGGAATTGTTGTCGTTGGTCAAAGAGGTCGTTGGTCGTTCGTCGCTGGTCGTTGGCTAAAACCGGTTCGGATTGCCGACACGTAGCGAGTGATCATCGACCAACGACTGCTACTATCGCCTCATGCGGCGCGATCCGATCGAGCTGGAAATTTTCAAGAATCTGTATCACTCGATTGCGGAGGAGATGGGTGCGGCGTTGCGGCGAACTGCGTTCTCTCCCAACATCAAAGAGCGGCGCGACTATTCCTGTGCCGTGTTTGACAGTGACGGACAAGTCATTGCGATGGGGGATCACATGCCTGTGCATCTCGGATCCATGCCGATGTCTGTGCAGGCTGCGATTGATGCAGGACCGATGCAACCGGGCGACGTGGTGATGCTGAACGATCCTTTCCGCGGCGGTACGCACCTGCCTGACATCACACTGGTCGCGCCGGTCTATGTGCAATCGCACGGGCGAAGCGCCCGTGGCCACACGAATCCTGATTTCTACGTTGCTTCGCGGGCGCATCACGCTGACGTGGGCGGAGCCTATCCCGGATCGATGGGCCTGTGCCGCGAAATCTACCAGGAAGGAGTGCGCATTCCTCCGGTAAAACTGATGCGGGAAGGCGTCACCGACCGCGATGTTCTGGCGATGTTATTGAATAACGTACGCACACCGGAGGAACGTGAGGGCGACCTGGGCGCACAGATCGCAGCTTGCCACACCGGCGCCGAAAGGCTTCGCGAAGTCTGCGCGCGCTATGGCGTGAAACGGGCGAAGAAGGCGGTGGAGGATCTCCTCGAGTATGCCGAGGAGTTGATGCGTGCATTCCTCGAGCGGGTGCCGGCCGGCGAGTATCGGGCGGAGGATTATCTCGATGGCGATGGGATCGTGGAACGGCCGGTGAAGATTACGCTGGCGATCAAGGTTCTTGCACCCGGACGGATGCGGCGGCGGGATGCCGCCGCCACAGCCGGCGGGGACGCCGGCGCTACTCTCGTCACGATCGACTTCACGGGCAGCGATCCGCAGGTTGAGGGCAGCGTGAATGCGGTCGAGGCCATTACCTATTCGGCCTGCTTCTACGTTTTTCGCTGTTTACTTACGGAAGACGTGCCCGCGGCTGCCGGACTGATGCGGCCGATTCGCGTGATCACGCCACCGGGGACGATTGTGAATGCGCGGCCGCCTGCGGCTGTCGCAGGCGGGAACGTCGAGACCTCGCAGCGCATTGTTGATGTGCTTCTCCGCGCGCTGGCGCAGGCAGTTCCCGATCGGATACCCGCAGCCGCGGCGGGAACCATGAACAATCTAACGATCGGCGGCATCGATCCGCGCACGGGAGAACCGTTTACGTACTACGAAACGATTGCCGGAGGCATGGGCGCGCGGCCTGGTAAGCCCGGCGTCTCAGGCGTGCATACGCACATGACGAATTCGCTGAATACGCCGGCCGAGGCGCTGGAGTATGCGTATCCGCTGCGCGTGCGCTCCTATTCGTTGCGGTCCGGCAGTGGTGGCGAGGGCAAGTTCCACGGTGGCGAGGGGATCATTCGCGAGATCGAGGTGCTGACGGACTGCGAAGTGACACTGCTGGCTGACCGCCGCTCGCGCGGTCCATGGGGGCTGAGCGGCGGAGCTGACGGCGCAGCAGGAAAAACTACTATCGTGCGGCGGGATGGGTCTCTGGAATCGATGCCCGGAAAGTTCAGCACCCGCTTGCACAAAGGCGAGCGCGTTCGGATTGAAACTCCGGGCGGCGGTGGATGGGGACAAAGCCAGCAGTGAGCGTATTATTTCGCCGAATGCTTCGAAAGGAAATCAATTATGCACGTACTGAAGTCCGTCGGTGTCATGTCGGTTGCGAAAATTATGGGTTTACTTTATGGCTGCATGGGTTTGATTTTCGCGCCAATCTTGCTGCTGGTCGGAGTATTGGGATCGATCGCCGGACAGGACAAAACGCCGTTCGCCGGCGTCGTTGGCATCGTGCTAGCCGTTTTGATGCCGGTCTTGTACGGTGTAACGGGATTCGTCTCGGGTGCTATCGGGGCATTGCTCTACAACCTGCTCGCGAAGTGGGTCGGCGGGTTTGAGCTGGAATTGGGCTCGCTCCCTGCCGGGCCTGTTGCGCCTTATCCGATTATCCCTCCGGCGAGTCCAGGAATCTAATTGTCGAGAGGACAACGAATATGGCCACCGATGCAGCGACTCACTACCTGGAAGAAGCGCGCCGCCAGCTGCGCGGGCACAAGCGCATGGGCGAAGGCGCCATGAGCCAGCTTCGTGACGAAGACTTCTTCGTCACGATCGATCCCGAGGCCAACTCGGTCGCCATTCTCGTGAAGCATCTGGCTGGTAATATGCGCTCGCGCTTCACGGACTTTCTCACCAGCGACGGCGAGAAGCCGGACCGCTTCCGCGACCGCGAATTTGAAATAGGTCCTGCGACGACACGCGGCGAAGTCATGACATGGTGGGAAGAAGGCTGGGCGTGCGTTTTCGGGGCGCTCGATCCGCTCAAACCGGAAGACGTGATGCGCACCGTTACGATTCGCGGCGAGCCGCACACGGTGCTGCAGGCGGTCAACCGCCAGATCGCTCACTACGCCCAGCACATCGGACAGATTGTGTTGCTGGCCAAGCATTTGCGCTCGAGTGAGTGGAAGACGCTGAGCATCCCGAGAGGTAAATCGGAGGAGTTCAATCAGAAGAAATCTGGGTCGACCGAGAAATTCGATCGAGGAGTGCTTCGAGACAAGTAGCAGGCGGTAAGCGGAGAGTTACCTTCCGGGTCCGAAGTACCGGTAATGGCCCGTGGTCTTCCAGTTAAAGAGAACATCCTCCATCTTCGGACCTTCACCGATGTTGTGCACAATCATGTAGCGCCCGCTCCAGCGTGATTTCTGATCCACCACAATCCCGATGTGCGGCACTCCGCCGCCAAGATCCCAGGTCACGAGATCGCCGGGCGCGTAATCGGCGGCTTTAGTCGTAATCGGCAGGCCTTCTCCCTTGCGCTGGAAGAAAACCATCAGGTTCGGCACGCGGCGGTGATCGATGTTCGAATCCGGATGCGCCAGCAGCCAGCGGCGCTTGTTCGGGTAAGCGAGGAAATTCTGCACCATGTCTTCATGGACTTCTTTTTGCAGATCGACTCCGACGGCCCGGTAGGATCGGATGATTTCATCGGTGCAGACGCCAGTATCGGCCGGCACATCTCCGCCCGGATAAGGAATGCGCACGTAGGCCGAGACGTAGCGCACGGGATGATGCGTACGCTCAATCGCTGCGGCGACCAGCCGGGTGGTAAATTCCTGACGCGAACCATGCACTGTCTGGGACATCGCATGCCCGGCACCGTACGTCAGAAGCGCGACAACCGCGATCGGCCGCAGACTCGCCATGACGTATTTCACCCGCTCATTGTAACGGCTAGCCGCGGCAAGTCCGCTCAGCCGAAGGTGTCACGGCTTTTGCGCGTCCCCATTCCTGGGCTCGGCCTCCTCAGACTTCGGCCAGACGGGAGAGGCCAGTTCCGTTCGCCAGATTGGACCGCCCAGAAATGACAACGTCTCTGATTTGACGAAGGTCGGAGCTTCTCCGCCGATGATCCAGACGTGTGCGTCCGGCGGCTGTTTGCCGAGCAATGGCGCCATGAGGCCGGCGAGTCCCCCGATCTCAACTTTGATCACGTAATGCAGCGCCTCGCGGCGTGATCCGGCAACAGTGAACGGATCCTTTCCTTGCGCGCTGACCGAGAGCTTCACGACGCGAGGCTTGGGAGCGGCTACCACCATTGACAACTGCGGAGGTTGATCCTCTGGGCCGAGGTTTTTCAGCACCGTCAGGACCAGACCATTGGCAAGCTCGGGAGGCAGCTTGAGTCGTTCACTCTCATTCTTTTCTTCCCCCTTGTCGTTCGTATATTGGACCGTGACCTGCCCGCTTGACGTCACGATCGACACCTCAGTTGGGTGCGGAAACGCCGGTCCCTTCTGAACCAGGTGATAGGTAATGAGGTGAAAGTTCTGACGTTGTGAAAAGACGGTGGTTTCATCCTGCAGGGATCCATCGTTGAAATGGAATACAAGACGAGTCGTTACCTTGTTGCCGCGAGCGACCTCAGTGAGATCGCCGACTGCGATCTGTTTCCCGTCGAGGGCGCTGAGCACGAGAAAGCCGTGGGTCAGGCCTTCCTTGTAGCGGACCGAAGCATTGGAGGCGCCGGGCAGCACGCCGGTGAGAACCGAAATTACCGCAATCAGGCACGCGAGAAATCGAAGAGTCATCGAGACGTTCGCCTTCCATGGACGAGGCTTCGATGCACGCGCTGCCGGGAAGGCATACTTGGAGCGTTACTTTTTGCAATTGGTTGACAATTTTCCGCGGCTTGCAACGCCGTGAAACAAACCGCTCGGTCGGCTGGCCAATCGCTGCGGTGCTAGAATCATACGTTTTGTGTTATGGCGTTTTCGCATCGAATAAAAATAGATAGGCGGCAATCATGGCTGGGGCAACAACAGGCGGAACAATGCTGGCGGTGGTCAAGCCAGAGGCGGCGCCGGGGGCTGATGTTCGGGAGGTAAAGATCCCCGGTTTCGGCCGCACAGATGTGCTCGTTAAGGTCAAAGTCGCATCCATTTGCGGCACCGACCTTCATATCTATAACTGGGACCGATGGGCGCAGAACCGCATTCATCCTCCTCTGATTCCGGGACACGAATTCTGCGGCGAAGTCGTAGCCTTCGGCGACGAAGTCACCAGCGTGAAGGAAGGCGACTTCGTATCTGCGGAGATGCACGTTGCCTGCGGCAAGTGCTTGCAGTGCCGCACCGGCGAAGCCCACATCTGCCAGAAGGTGAAGATCATCGGCGTCGACGCCAATGGAGCGTTCGCCGAGTACGTGGTGATTCCCGAGTCGAATATCTGGAAACTGGATCCGGCGATTCCGCTGGAGTATGCCTCGATTCTCGACCCGCTGGGCAACGCTGTGCACACCGTTCTTGCGGGAGAGATCGCGGCGAAGACAGTAGCGATCACGGGCTGCGGGCCGATCGGACTCTTCTCCATTGCCGTGGCCAAAGCGGTTGGAGCGACCTCGGTCTTTGCGATTGAAGTCAACGAGCACCGTGCCAAGATTGCCCGCGAGATGCAGGCCGACTACGTGCTCAACCCGGCCAAAGAGGACGTCGAGGCCATCGTGATGGAAAAGACCGGGGGACTCGGGGTCGATGTGGTGCTCGAAATGGCGGGGCATCCGGACTCCATTCGAACCGCCTTCGACATCGTGCGTCGCGGCGGGCGCATCTCGCTTCTTGGTCTCACCTCCAAGCCGATTCAGCTGAACTTCTCGGAAGACATCATTTTCAAGGGCATCACGATTCAAGGCATCAATGGCCGCCGCATGTATCAGACGTGGTATCAGATGACGGCGCTGCTGAAAGCCGGAAAGCTCAATCTGCATCCGGCGATCACCGATCGCATCTCGATGAAAGACTTCGGCAAAGCGATGGAGCGGCTCAGGACCGGGGAGGCCAGCAAGATTCTGGTGTACCCGAATGGAGTGCGGTAACTTCTTTGCCGCAGATTCACGCAGATAAACGCGGATTTGGACAATTGGAAGTCACCGGATGTGAGGCCGCATTCTCCCCAGCGTTTGCAGTACTAGACTTGATGAGAAGATTTCATCCGCGTTGATCCGCGCAATCCGCGGTAAGAAGTTCCCGAGGCGTCCATGACCACCGCAACCCGCACGAACCCGCTCTCCTACCTCACCGACCAGCTCAACGAACTTAAGGCCAAGGGCACGCACTTCAAGCTGCGCGTGCTTGACGACGAGCAGGCGCCGGTCTGCACATTTGACGGAAAGAAGGTCATCAACCTTGCGTCGAACAATTACCTGGGGTTGACCACCCATCCCAAGCTTCGCGAAGCCGCTCTGGAAGCCACGCGCACATTTGGCGTCGGATCAGGTGCCGTACGCACCATCGCTGGCACCATGAAGATCCATATGGAACTGGAGGAGAAGATCGCGCGCTTCAAGAACGTTGAGGCGTGCGTCGTTTTCCAGTCGGGCTTCGCGGCTAACGCAGGAACGGTTTCGGCCGTGCTGGGCAAAGATGATTTCATCATCTCCGATGCGCTGAACCACGCTTCCATCATCGACGGCGCGCGGCTTTCGAAAGCGAAGATTCTAGTATTCCGCCACAAAGACATGGCGCACGCTGAAGAACAGCTTGCCAGCATAAAGAACGAGCCCGGCAAGAAGCTGCTGATCACCGACGGCGTCTTCTCCATGGACGGCGATATTGGCCCGCTGCCCGCGCTCTGCGACCTGGCCGAAAAATACGGCGCCATCATGATGGTCGACGACGCGCACGCCTCCGGTGTGCTAGGCCGCAACGGGCGCGGCAGCATCGATCATTTCAAGATGCACGGCCGCGTGGATATTCAGGTCGGCACGCTCTCAAAGGCAATCGGCGCGCTCGGCGGATATGTCTGCGGCACTCGCGACCTGATCGATTTCCTCTATCACCGCGCCCGGCCGTTCCTGTTCTCGACTTCGCACCCGCCGTCGGTCGCGGCGACCTGCATCGCAGCCTTCGACGTGCTGGAGCAAGAGCCCGAGCGCATGGAAAAACTGTGGGAGAACACGCGCTTCTGGAAGAAAGAGCTCGGTCTGCTGGGCTTTGACATCGGCGGTAAGACCACGCCCGCCAGTGAGACACCGATCACGCCAATCATTATCGGCGACGGCAAGCTCACTATGGATTTCTCGCGTGAGCTGTTCAAGGAAGGGGTACTGGGAACAGGGATCGCCTTTCCGACCGTGCCTGAGGGCAAGGCCCGCATCCGAACAATCATGACCGCAACGCACACGAAAGAAGAGTTGGAGAAAGCGCTGGAGGTGCTGAAAACGGTCGGAAAGCGGATGGGAATTCTGACGAACTGAGCGTCTCAGCTGGGCTGCGCTATCGCGCTAGCCTGACAGCCGAGGCGGCTGTCTCTACATCAGTTCCGACGTGGCTGGAGCTTATCTTTGCCCCTACTCTGGCACTACTTCGATCGCTGACACCGTTGCGTAACGTGTTACCGGCACGAACTCCAGTAGCAGTTTGCCCTGGGCGTTGGGCTCCAAGCCCTTAATCTTCCGGACCAGCGGGTGGTTCTCTCCGGCCTCATCGAGAATATTCAGGTTTGCCAGCACCGTCTTCCCGTTACAGAAGACGTTAAACTCGCGCTCTGGCGGAGAACCGGTTCCATCCGTCTGAGGAACTTCCGCGCTTCCGGGTGTGGCGTGGTGTTCGATGAAGTGCAGGGTCACCGCGTACTTGCCGGGCGCGAGCGGGATCGCGTACGAGAAGTGTCCCCAGCGCTCGGTCTCATAGAATTCAGGATCGTCGGTCCCCTGCGCGGGCTCCTGACTGCTGCTGATCTGTCCGCCCTTGAAGTAGGCGTCGGGACTCCACCAGCGGCTGTCGTTCGAGTAATACGGCACGTCGCGAGCCACGATGCGGACCGGGCGAATCTGCCCGCGCACCCCCGGCAGAATCTCGATGGCCGACAGCATCGCGCTGCCATTCCGTCCCGCGAAGCTGAGGTGCAGTTGACCATCGCTGGCCGGGGAGATGTCGTGAAAAACCTTCACTTCGGCCGTGCGCTCGCCGCCCGCGTCGGCAAGAACGTCGAAATCGTGGAGCACAGGCTCGCCATTCACCGAGACGGTCATTGTGCGGCTGCCCTCGCCGCCTCCGCCGGCATTCTCCGGGCCGTACTGAGCCTCCGCAAAGTGCAGGCGCAGTTCGTAGGTGCCCGGTTTCAGGGGGATGTTGTAGGTGAAATCTCCCTGCCGGCTGCTGCGGTAGATGATGGGATCCTGGGTACGCCAGATGTGCTGAACCGGGCTCTGCACCGCGTTTCCGCCAGAAAAGTAAGTATCCGGATTCCACAGCTTGCCCGCATGATCGACATATTTACGGGTCGATCCGGCCATGATATGGACTTCTTCTCCTACGGGAAGTCCGACTACTGAAGGTTCCGCAACGTGCTGGGAATAAGGTTGAGCGGCTACTAGTTGGTTCCGATGTCGGTTCCCGACCAGGAATGCGGCACCCACCATCCCAGCCAACAAAAGGACAGCAGCGCCCATCATCCAGTAGGGTTTTGAGCTCCTACCCGATCTTTCGTCAGGAGGTGAAGGCTTCTCGGGCTCAGTCGCAGCCGTCGTTGTCCCCTCTTGTACAACCCGCTGGAACAGCGGCACATACTGTCCGACCGGAATCGTAATGTGGATCGGATGTGCGGCGCCTTCCCGGGCGTAGTACTCGCTTAACCGCTTGCGCAGCCGGTTCGCCTGAACGCGCACAATGGAATCGGTATCCTGATCGAAGGAGTCCTGGCGATCGAAGACGTCGACCGCCACGGAATACTCCTTAATTTGATCGGTTGCACCCGCGAAGGTTTTCTCGCAAAGATAAGACAGCAGGTGGCTTAGCGCCGGAGACCGCGCAAACACAGGCGAGTGCAACACGGCCTGCAATTCCGCCCGCTCTTCGTCCCAGGATATCGACACCGCCGTGGTCGAAGGCACCCGAAACCTCCCTCAATCTGGACCTACGCGCCTTCTGGTTCTTTTATACGCCTGTCGGGGAATAATGGTTCTTAGCAAACGGTTACGTAACCCCTGTAACCCTGGCCGTTTTCCCCGCCTGGCAAGCCAGGGGCATTTCACCTCAGGGCACCCAAGTGCCTGCGTTCTTGGACCTTATTCGCCCGCATAGGTGAAGGTTGTGCCACCTAACCTCCAGGTAGCGGATATAGCGTTGTGGCACTCCGCAAATCGGGGCATAACTGAGTCAGTCGCGGCGAGCAAGACGCCCGAACCTGGGCACCCGCGAGAAAGAGGCCAAAATGCGGAACACCATACTGAAGATCATGATGCTGGCGCTGCTCGTGACCGTGTCGCGATACGGCACTGCCGCTCCCGTCCCCGAGCCCGAGCAGGGCACCATCAAAATGGATGCGATGACGGTTGCCGAACTGGAAAAGGCTGGCGACCAAGCGCGCTCGGTCAAGGATTACACGCTGGCGATCGACTATTTCCACGCGGGACTGCGGAAGGATCCGAAGAACGCCGTCCTCTATAACAAGCTGGGTCTGGCTGAATTACGGAAGGACGATCTCTCTGCCGCGCGCGTCAACTTTGCGCGAGCTGTAAAGGAGAACTCCAAGTACGCGGAAGCCGTCAACAACATTGGCGCCGTGTATTACATGCAGAAGAACTATGGCTCGGCGGCGAAGTACTTCAAGAAGGCCGTCGCTCTGGACGAGACCGACGCTACGTTCCACGTAAATCTTGGCGCGGCATGGTTCAGCCAAAAGAAGATGGAGCGGGCTATCGTGGAGTACATGCGTGCCATGGAGATCGACCCTGACGCACTCCGCCACGACTCGCGGACCGGCATTTCAGCGCAGATCTCGAGCCCCGAGGAGCGCGCGCAATACTCCTACCTGTTGGCGAAAGCGTACGCCAAGCGCGGCGACATCGAGGGCTGCCTGCAATGCCTGAAGCGCGCCAAGGAAGACGGCTACCGCAACCTGGCCAACGTCTATAAAGACGAGGAGTTCAGCCGCATGCGCGACAACCCGAGACTACAGGAGGTGGTACCTCCGCCGACGGCGAAGTAGAACCGGACTTCGTGGCTTCTCCTCTGCCTGGGACGGAGGAGAAGCCCGGCGGGGTGGCTCGCTGAGTGTGCGCGAGAACTCCTCTTTCGCCCCGTTGGGGCTGGATCATTACCCACCTTACCCACGGCTTACGCCGTGGGCTGTATTCTTTCTCCGCTCCGCGGCTAGAGACCCCTGCCTTGTTCCACCCTGAATCCGCGAAGCGAGAATTCACGCACACACTCGCAGCACTCTCCAACAGTCGCCCCGGATCGGATTACTTCTTCTCGAAGATCGGCCGGTTCATCTCCTCTGACGACGCCGACTCGGGATGCTCGGCCTTCCAGCGCATTGCGGCGGTGATGCGTGTGCGTCCGCTGGGATGATCGTAGAAGATGAACTCCTCGATCGGCCCCGGATCGAGCTTGCGATATTCCCCCAGCATCATATCGACATTCGCCTCGCCATCGGGCTGCTGGGCGGCGTTCAGCCCGTACATGTCCGCTTCGAACTCCATTGTGCGGGTGATGCTGTTACTGATTGGCGTAGTGATGAACAAGTAGAACAGCAAGAAAATCGTGGCCAAAGGCAACACGGCTAGGTCCGTAATTCCGCGGACATCCCACGCCGCCCCCCACCGCGTCAGCGCAAAATTAATTCCCCAATTGAGGAACGCGAATCCTATGAGTATCAGCACTCCACCCA
Source organism: Candidatus Sulfotelmatobacter sp. (assembly GCA_035568275.1). Lineage (GTDB taxonomy): Bacteria > Acidobacteriota > Terriglobia > Terriglobales > Acidobacteriaceae > Sulfotelmatobacter. The sequence continues at coordinate 13,658 of DATMOO010000349.1, read as the reverse complement.
TCACCAGCCCTTTGTATTCATGATTCAAAACGTAATGACCCATCTCGTGCCCCATCGTCGTCTCAATTTCCGGCAGCGTGCAGCGCTTCAGTAGATTGTCGTTCAACGAGATTCGCATGGTGTTCGCAAAACCGCTGACGTTTGCGCTCACTCGATTCGACTGCCTGGAAGCGTCGAACTCGTAGACATCTCTCGCGGGAATGCCGTTGGCGCGAGCCATCCGCAAGATCGAGTCCTTGACACGGACGTCTTCCAGGCTCTTGTACTTGTTGAAGAGAGGTGCGATGTACACGGGGGCGATCAAGCTCACGAACGCGAAAAAGACAATCATCAGCACGGCTCCCCACACCCACCAGGTCTTGCCCAGGCGCCGCACCAGCCCGAACAAAGGCACCATCAGAATTGCTCCCAGCACGACACTGACCGCGAGTCCGACTAACTGGTCGCGCATCCACTCGGCGAAATTCTGATTCAACAGTCCGTATTTATGCTCGCGGAAGTAGCCCTCATAGATGCCGAGAGGAAAAGTCAGCAGCGAAAATACAAGGATGAACTGAACCCAGTACAACGCGGTCTGTATCGGCCGAAAGCGCGTAATTCGCTCTGCGAGATTGCGCATTTTCGCGGACCAGTGGAAATGCAGCATGAGCCACAAAACGAAAGCGGCGCAAAGAAAATCCCACAAGAGGAGCCAGTAACCTCCTTCGAAGTAGGCATCGGACCGGGCGCGCTGGTCAGGCGGCATTTTCGCCAGGTAGGCATCGACGGCGGCCTTGATATCGGACTGCGCGGCCGTGCTGGGAGCGGATTGCGGCGCTGTCGGGGCATTCGTCTGGGCTAGTGCAATGACTGCAGACAGCAGAACAACACAAACGAGACATCTGACTGCTCGAATCATCAAAGCCTCCATTGTTCGGGGGAAACGCAGTTGCGCACTAAACCACAGACTTATGGGACGTGCCAGTCGCACGAATATCACATGCGGTACACGATTCTTCCCGCGACAATCGTCGCCACGACCTTTCCTGTCAGCTGGCAGCCGCCGAAGGGTGTGTTGCGGGAGAGAGAGCGCGTGTTTGCGGCTTCGAACGTCCAACGCTTCTTCGGGTCGAAGATCGTGACGTCGGCAAAGCTGCCGCGAGCGAGCGAGCCTCGGCCATTCAGATCGAAAACCCGGGCCGGCCCTGACGTGAAGAGTTCGACAATCCGTGTCAGAGGGATCTTGTGCGCACGGTGCAAGTGCGTAACCGCCAGGCCCAACGCCGTTTCCAGTCCTGTGATGCCGAAAGCTGCGCGCTCGAATTCCACTTGTTTTTCGTGGGGAGCGTGGGGAGCGTGGTCGGTGGCGATGGCGTCCACAGTTCCATCCGCCAGCGCAACGAGAATGGCTTCGCGGTCTGACGCAGAACGCAGCGGCGGATTCATCTTGAAGTTCGTGTCATACTCGCCCACGTTTTCATCGAGCAACGTGAAATGGTGCGGCGTGACTTCACACGTCACGCGCGCTTTGGCACGTTTTCCCCGTCGTACCGCTTTCAGCGCGTCTGACGTAGAAAGGTGAGCCACGTGGAGCCGCGATTCTCGAATCTGCTGCGCGAGGGTGACGTCGCGATCTACAACTGTCGCTTCGGCCAATCCAGGCATGGCTCGCAGTCCCAGACGGAAGCTGGTTGGGCCGGCATGCATTGAGCAATTCTCCGTGAGGCGAGTGTCTTCCGCATGCTGCACCACCGGAAGGTTCAGTTCCGCACCGAGGCGCAGCGCCATGCGCATAATGTCATCGTCGAGAATGGGCTTGCCGTCATCGGTCACAGCGACCGCGCCCGCGCGCTGCAGAGCACTGAAATCGGTGAGGGTTCCGCCCTTGCTGCCGCGCGTCGCCGCAGCGATCGGAAACACGTTCACCACGGCTCCACGCTCGGGCTGCCGCAGCCAGTTCACCCAGTCGGCTGTGTCGACCACCGGCTGGGTGTTGGGCATCGTGCACACGGACGTAAATCCGCCTGCCGCAGCAGCGGCCGTACCTGTGGCGATCGTCTCCTTATAGCTCTGGCCGGGCTCGCGCAGGTGGACATGTAGATCGATGAATCCCGGCGCCACGATCAGGCCCCTCGCATCAAACTTCTCGTCGGCAGCGCCCCGAGTTTTGTTGGGCGGCGCGACCTCGGCCACACGGCCATCCCGCAGCAGGACATCCATCGGCGCATTAATCTTCGCCGCGGGATCGATGAGGTGGCCGCCCTTGATCAGCAAGCCCTTGCTCTCTGGGCGTGTCATCGAACCACCACCTTGTCATCCTGAGCGTGTTCTTTGCGCGCAGGACCTGTGCAACTCTGCCCCGGACACAGGCTACGTATGGATCCTTCGCTCGGCACGCCAGAGAGGAATCGGCATTGATCCGCGTACATCCACGGGATTGAAGTCGCGCTCCTCATCTCGACTTCCCCAGAGCACGCGCCAGAATCGCCATCCGCGTCGGTACGCCGTTGTGCACTTCGTCGACGATCACCGACTGCGGACCATCCGCTACTTCTGCGGTCAATTCCAGTCCGCGGATAATCGGCCCGGGGTGCATCACGATGGCGTCGCGCCTTGCCAGCTTCAGTCGCGCCGCCGTCAACTGATAGCGCGCCATGTAATCCTGCAGGCGAATCTTCTGTCCCGCCAAGCGTTCTTTCTGAACCCGAAGCAGCATGACCACATCGGTCCCGCGCAATGCATCTTCCATGTGACGCGTCACCCGCAGCCCCGGGACGAGTGTCGTCGCGACGTCGGGCACGAACTCGGGCGGACCACACAGCGTGATCTTCACTCCAAACCGCGTCAGCAGGTGACAGGCGCTGCGCGCGACGCGGCTATGGAAAATGTCTCCGATGATGGTCGCCTGCAGGCCCTTGAATGACTTCTTGTGCTTGAGAATCGTCACCGCATCGAGCAAAGCCTGCGAAGGATGCTCATGCATCCCGTCGCCAGCATTGATGATCGGGATATCGAGATGTGTCGCCATCAGGTGCGGCGCGCCCGCCGAAGGATGCCGCATCACGATGCAGTCCGCTCCCACCGCGCGAAGCGTGTATCCGGTATCGATGACCGACTCGCCTTTCTCGATACTCGATCCCGACGACTGCACGAGTGTGGTCATCGCGCCCAGCGACTTGGCGGCGAATTCGAACGACGACCGCGTCCGGGTGGAGGCTTCGTAAAACAGAAGCACGATTCGCTTGCCCCGCAACAGAGGACGCGCCTTCTGGGGATTCATCCGGCGCGCCAGCTTCAGCAGGCCCAGGATTTCTTTCGTGTCGAGATGTTCGATCCCAAGCAGCGAACCGCGTGCGGGCTTATTCATCGAGACAGATTTATCTACAAGAATGCAAACGGTGCATCATACTCGGCGAGCGCGGGCGCCGCAAGAGCTGGCGTCTAACGCACGGCTTTCAGCCTCAGGCAAGGAAAGAGTCGCCCTTCGGGCGACGGACAGCCGAAGGCGGCTGTCCCCACATAATCAGGCAGGGATGCTCTCCCGCCGCGTTTGCGTTTACAATCCTTGCGGCAACCGGCCATCGAGAAATTCTGCTGCCTTCCCAAAGTCCGATCTCTGTCGCGGTGGTGGGCGTGGGCGTCTTCGGACGAAATCATGCCCGAGTCTACAAGGAACTGGAACAACAAGGGGAACCGGTGCGGCTGGTGGGAGTGGTCGATCCGGACACCGCTCGGGCCGACGCCGTCGCGCGCGAGTTCGGTTGCAAGGCGTTTGGCTCGGTCATGCAGTTGGTCACCACCCACAGCGAGGTGCAAGCGGCCTCGGTCGCGGCTCCGACGGTGCAACATCTTCCGGTGGCGGCGGAGCTGATGAGAGCAGGGGTCGACGTGCTCATTGAGAAGCCGCTGGCGACGGATCTGGGTGAGGTAGAGCAACTGGCGAAAGTTGCAGCGGAGCATAAGAAAGTGGTGCAGGTCGGACACCTTGAACGCTTCAATCCGGCAGTGCAGGCAACCTTGCCCATCCTGACGCAGCCGATGTTTTTCGAGGTGCACCGGCTGAGTGTGTTCACTCCACGATCGCTCGATGTGGACGTCGTCCTCGATCTGATGATTCACGACCTCGACATCGTCCTCGCGTTTGCCAAGTCTCCTGTACGAGAAGTGCGGGCGGTAGGACTTCCGGTGCTGTCCGGGAAAGTGGATATCGCCAATGTCCGGCTGGAGTTCGAGTCTGGCTGCATCGCTAACTTCACGGCCAGCCGGGTTTCGACCGAGCGCGTGCGCAAGCTGCGCTTCTTCCAGCCGCGGCAGTATGTTTCGCTCGATTATGGCCGTCAGGAAGTGCTGGTATTTACGGTGGGTTCCGAGGGCGCTTCGGCGGGGACACCATCGGTCAATCCGCAGATTGGCGTCAATAAGATCGCGGTAGCGGCGGAAGAGCCGCTGCATGCGGAGTTGAAGTCTTTCTTGCGTGCGGTGCGACAGAGGTCGAGCCCTGTCGTGTCGTTGGAGGACGGCCAACGCGCACTTGGGCTGGCGCTCGAGATTGTGGGAGCGATTCGCGAGCACGGGAAGAAGGTGGGACTAGTGGGCATGGCAAAGAATTAGGCAACGAGTTTCCCTCCGTTCCGCTCGGCTTCGCCATCGCGGGACCGCCGAGGCGGCGGTCGCTACGTGATTCCTCCCTCATTTACATATGTTTACAGACCTAAGGCGCGCCTGAAATCTGGGGAGCAGAATCCCGGGAAAGATGCGAAAATAGAGACACCTTGGTTGTAGAGCAGCGCGCATCGTTGACAGCACTTCCACGACAGCCGGATGCAACGCCGCGACTGCATTTCGTGTCTAACGACAGGCGGATACAGCTAAGTCCTATTAGCTAAACCAACGCATGCCGATCACGCAAATTCCATTCCAGGACCCAGTCGCCCCACCTGAGAAGACCCAACCCGAGCAGTTGGGACTCTACGACCAAGAGGACTGGGAAACAGCGTACCGCGAGCTGGATGCCCGGGTGCCGCACCTGCTGATCCAGTTGCAAGACGATTTGCAGCGCTCGCGGCGGCGGGAAGCGGCATGGATTTCGATCATCGGGCACCTGCTGGTGTTCATCGTGCTGTGGAACCTCCCACTGATCGAGAAGACAGTTGGGTGGCACCGCACGGTGGTGATCCCGGTAAATCCGTTGCAGGACAAGAATGTCACGTATCTGCCTTTGCCGCCGGACGCACAGAAGCTCACGCGCAAGCCGAACACGAACGTTGCATCGGACAAGGATCGAATCGCGACGTCGAGGCACCCTGAGCTGGATCCTAAGGAATTGCGGAAAATTCTGGCGACGCCGCCTCCAGGCAGGCCGGGCCCAAGCGGCCCATCTGCGGCACAGCCTTCTCCCGCGCCGCAAGCGATGGCGCAGAATTCGCCATCGATTCAGCAACAGCAGCAGGCGACGCAGCGTCCGCAATTTGAGAGCAACCAGACCGCACAATTGCAGCCGCCTCCTCAGCCGAAGAATTCATTCAGCAAATATGCGGGCGGGATGACTGCTGGTTCAGCGATTCAGCAGGCAGCAGAAGCGGCGGCCGCCAATCGTGGTGCGGGCGGAGGCGGGCAGGAAGGCGACTTCGGACTCAACACCGGTGCGCATGGGCGGCAGTACGGCGCTTTCGACATCCTCAGTGACACACAGGGAGTTGACTTCGCTCCCTACCTGGAACGCATCTTGCAAAACGTGCGGGAGAACTGGTATCACCTGATTCCAGAATCTGCCGAGATGAAGAAGGGAAAGCTGGCGATCGAGTTTGCCATTACCAAAGATGGAAAAGTTGCCGATATGAAACTCGTATCTTCCTCAGGGGATGTTGCGCTGGATCGGCCGGCGTGGGGCAGCATCACGGCATCGAATCCGTTTCCGCCGCTGCCCAGCCAGTTTAACGGCCCCTATCTTTCGCTGCGGTTTCGCTTCTATTACAACCCTGACAAAGCGGATCTGCAGTAGGATCCCAGAGCAGACCCGTCGTTTACCGTTTTTCTCGCCGCATCTTTATTCGTCTCAAGAAATCGAATGAGAGGAGGGCAGAAGATCGCGGGGAGAAAATGCCGGTATTGTTCGTCGGCCATGGATCGCCGATAAATGCAATCGAACACAACGCGTTTACCGAGTCACTGAGCGCTCTGGGCGCGCGCCTGCCGCGGCCCAAGGCCGTGTGCGTAGTGTCTGCGCATTGGGTGACGCTGGGCACGCAGGTGCAGACGTCGGAGCATCCGCGAACTATCCATGATTTTTATGGATTCCCGAAGCCTCTCTACGAGGTGCAGTATCCAGCGCCGGGAGCACAGGAAGAGGCAGAGAAAGTCGCCAGCGATCCGGAGATCGTGAAAGACGAAACCTGGACTCGATCACGGGGTGTGGGGCGTGTTGCGCCACATGTATCCGAAGGCGGACGTGCCCGCCTTTCAATTGAGCCTGGACGAACGGCGGGGATTCAAAGAGCATCTGGAGTTGGGACGCGAGATTCGCAATCTTCGCGAGCGCGGCGTGCTGATTCTGGGCAGTGGGAACATCGTGCACAACCTTCGCCGGATCGATTGGGACAATCCGCATGCAGCCTACGACTGGGCTCGTGAGTTCGATGCCAAGGTTAAAGCCGCGGTCGATGCGCATGATGCTGGTTCGCTTGCCGAGCCGCAGAAGTGGGGCGAGACGCTGCTGGCGGCGGCACATCCTACCGTCCAGCATTATCTGCCGCTGCTTTATTGCATGGGCAGCACGGATGAGCGGGATGCGGTGTCGTATCCGTATGAGGGATTCGATTTCGGCAGCATATCGATGCGGGCGGTGTTGTTCGGGGATAAGTCAGTTGCGGAATAACAGGTCTCTATTAGATCAGCCCTGCTAGCCGAAGAGCATCGTTCAGCCACTCGCCGTACCACTGGGAGAAGGTCGCTCGGGATTCATCCTGTAGACAGAGCGGGTTGATTCCGGTGTATTCGGCGCGAGTGTCGCGCCATAATCGACCCGCCTCCGGGCCGCTGACTACTAGCCAAATTCGGAGCGCACAACCTTCGTGGCATATCGGAAAGGCGCCGCTCACGAGTGCGGCGTCGAAGTATCGCCGTTCGAACTCGCCAAACTGCTTCTCCTAAAGATCTTCATCGACATCAGCCAGTTCGTCGGTCGGTTTTCCGCTTAGATCATTCCAGCCATGAGTGAGGGGAAAAGGTTCTGAGAGCATTCCGATGAAGCCATCTCTTTCGGACCACGGCTTTAGTTCGTGTATTCCATCCATCTTGCCGAGGGGAAACACGCCGTAATAGCGCCCGGCGCCTCCATTGCCAATATTCGCGAGAAAATCGCGGTAATCTGCGGGCAAATGGATCCCATGCCACTGTTCAAAGGCGAGGATCTCCATGTCATCCAGAACGGAATTCAGCTGAAAGTGGTGCCCGTTGGCACCGAAAACGTCCGCGTGAGTGGCAGACAATCGCCGCAACCACTCTTGAACGTGTGCCACATCGAGCATTGGCAAGAATTCCTACCACACTCGGCAGCGATTCTCATTCACCATCGGCTGACCCGCTTTACAATGAAATGCCTCCTGGAATTGCGGCATGTTGGAGACGACTCCGTTCGTTCGGTACTTTTCCGGCGAGTGCGGATCAATGGTCGCGCGCATGCGTTTGCTTTCGTCGCGGACGTGCCCGCACCAGCTTTGTCCGTAACCGACGAAGAAGCGCTGGTCCGGAGTCAGGCTATCGATCGGGTCGACCTTCTGGCCTTTTGTGTCGTCCTTCCACGCCATATAGGCGAGCAGAAGTCCGCCGAGGTCGGCAACGTCTTCGCCGAGAGTCAGCTTGCCATTGATCTTGATGTCGTCGATGATCACGTACTTCGAATACTGGTCAGAGATGCAGCTGGCCCGCTTCTCGAATTCCTTTCCGTCCGCTTCCGTCCACCAGTCGCGCAGGTTGCCCTGGGCATCGAATTGGCGGCCTTCGTCGTCGAATCCGTGAGTGAGTTCGTGGCCCACGGTGCCGCCGGTATCGCCATAGTTTGGCGCGGCGTCGGAGTTGGGATCAAAAGCCGGAGGCTGCAGCACGCCAGCCGGGAAGTTGATGTCGTTCATCTGCGGGTTGTAATAGGCGTTGACCGTGGGCGGAGTCATGTCCCACTCACCCTTGTCGACGGGCTTGCCGATCTTCCCCAGTTGGCGATCGAATTCGAACTGGCGCGCGCGTTCGACGTTGCCGAGGTTGTCTCCGCGGACGATTTCAAGTTTCGAATAATCGCGCCATCTATCGGGATAGCCGATCTTGTTGGCCATGGCGTTCAGCTTGGCCAGCGCCTGCTGCTTCGTGGCTGGAGACATCCAGCTCAGGCTGTGGATGTCCTGCTCCATGGCGCCGCGAATCTCTTTGACAACGGTGAGCGCCTGTTCTTTCGCTTTGGGACTGAAATATTTCTCGACATAAGCCTGCCCCAGGGCTTCGCCCAGATAGTCATCGACGTATTCCGTGCAGCGCTTCCAGCGCGGCTTCAGCTCTTCCTGTCCCTGAAGCGTCTTGCCATAGAACGCGAAATTCTCGTTCAGGAAGGCCGAGGACAGTTGCGGCGCGCTGGTATGCACCAGGTGCCAACGGAGATAGGTCTTCCAGTCGTCGAGGCTGTCTTTCGCGATCTCCTCATTTAGGGTCTTGAAGAAATCCGGAACAGCCACATTCAACGACGAGATAGAGGGTAAACCGACTTTGGTAAAGTAAACCTGCCACTGGAATTCCGGGGAAATCTTCACAAGCTCGCCGCTGGTCAACTTGTGATCCAGCTTCTTGGGATCGCGCCGGTCGACGCGAGTCATCGAACCTTTCGCAAGCGCGGTCTCGATGCGCATGACCGTTTGCGCCTCGGCAGCGGCCTTGTCAGCACTGTCGCCCAGAAGCTGGAACATCTTCTGCACGTGGGCAACGTAAGCCTTCCGCAACTCTTCCGACTTGGCGTCGGTTTTCAGGTAGTAGTCGCGGTCAGGAAGACCGAGTCCGCCCTGATCGGCATTGGCGACGACCTGGGTGGCATCACGAAGGTCCTGAATGGACTCGAAGCGGAACAGCACATTGTCGCTCGCCATGGCCGAGGCAACATCGGCGAGCTCGGATTTCGAGCCGATTTTCGCGATTCGATTCAGTTCCGGCTTGAGCGGTTCGACGCCTTTGTCTTCGACAGCCTTCTCATCCATGCACGAGGTGTAGTAGTCCCCGATTTTCTGGTCCACCGACTTTCGACCCGGATCCGGTGGGGATGCTGCGTCCAAGATGCTGCGCAACTTCGTTTTGTTTTCGTCTTCCATCTTCGAGTACAGGTCCCACGATGCCTGGTCGGACGGAATCGGATTGTTCTTGATCCATCCTCCGCACGCATAGGCAAAGAAATCAATGCATGGATCGATGCTGCGATCCATGGCAGTAAGGTCAAGCACGGGTGTGTACTTCTCGGTGCCGGCTTGCTGGGCATTTGCCAGACCAAAACAGAAGACGACTGCGAGCACAATCATGCTCATTCGCAGAGTTGCCATGTAGGACTCCCTCGCTGGATAAAAGCAAATTCGGAGACCCCAAAGTATAAGCTTTGAGGCGAGAAAATGTGTCCGTGCAAGCGCGCAGGTCTCCCGGCAAACAGTGCCCGCAGGTCCGGCCACGCTTTTCTTACCGGCTACCCTTTTCGCAAATGAATGGATCCGTCGCCGGTACGAATCGTCAACAGGCTGCCGCCACCGTTGAGCTTGCCGTGGATATCGTTCTGGCGAATTTTCCCTTCGGTCGTGACCGGCATGTCGAGATCAATGTGGCCGTCGCTGGTGTGCAGGTCAACATCCGCGGCGAGGTCGCCCGGGACTTCCAGAGAGACGCTGCCGTCGCCCGTTTCCAGCCGCCAGTTTCCGGCTAACGAGGAGCCGTTCCTGGCCCGCACGTCGACATGTCCGTCTCCGGTCTTGAGCGCGAGTTCGTCGAAACGGCCGCTGGCCTGTATGTGGCCATCCCCGGTCGTCGCGTGCAGTTTGCCATCGACGCCGTCGAGGTTGATGGAACCGTCTCCCGTGTGCAGGTCCATCTCGCCCTTAAGTCCGGCGACCTCGATCTTGCCGTCGCCGGTGCGGAAGTTCACTTTGCCCTCGCGCGGCATCTGGATGATGATTTCGACTTTGTGCGATCCCCAGTCGACGTTGAAGTTGTGATGGGGGTAGTGCACGTCGATTTCCACCGAATCGCCGGTTTGGTGTTCTTCGACACGAATGCCATCTTCGCCGATCTTGTAGCGGGTGGTGATGACCTTGGCTTCGATGGTGTTCTGATCCCAGGTGGTAACGCGGATGTTGGCATCCGAGGTTTCAACGCGCAGGTCAGGCTTGCCGCTTATGTTGTAGGTTTTCGACCATTCCTCGGCGCGGGCGGGAAAAACCGCAATCGCGAAAGCGAAGATTGTCAGTGAAAGACGGACGACAAGTGATTTCATGGAGTCCTCCGGCGGGGAGACACACCTTGGCCCCGCCCTGTTAGACGTGGTTACGGGGAATCGGTGAGGTTGGTTCCATCCAACCGTTTTTCGGGTGAAACGGGGCGAAGATAAGCAAGCCGGATCAGCGTCCGTTCTGAGAAGGGCAGGTACAGCAAACCGGCGCTGGCGGCGAATGCCGCTCCCAGGCCAATCTTCTCCATCAAGAGAAACGGCGCGATAGCCCATAGTTGATCGAGCGCCAGGACGAAGGGAAAGATGCGGCGGAATTTCTCGTCCAGACGCTGGTAGTCGAAGCCTACAGCCGAGAGCAGATAACAGCGCAGCGGAATCCCCACACCGGCTGTGACCATGACCGCTCCCGCCAGAGTGTTCGCCGCCCAAAAGGGCAGAAAAGAGTCCGCGATTCTTTGAATTTCACGAAGGCGAAACAAGGCGGCGAGATAGAAGCACAGATACATGACCTGGATGAGCGCGAACAGTCCGCGCGTCAGGCCGCGATGAGGGATCGGGACCTCGAGGTCCGGATGCAGAATGGCCGCAGACGGAAGAGCTTCGTGAGGCACAGGTTGGGAAGGAGCGGCCGAGCTCTCGGCAGCAACAGCGTTCGTCGAGAGGACCCGAACCGGCGCCTGCACGGGAGCAATGAATCGATATCCGCGCCGGGCAAGGGTCTCCACGTAGCGGGGGCTCGAGGCGGAATCTCCGAGGGCTTCCCGCACCTTGTTAATGGCGGTGTTCAGGCTGTGATCGAAGTCGACGAAGGTGTCGGATGCCCACAGTTTCTCGCGCAGTTCTTCGCGAGTCACCACGTCCCCCGCGCGTTCCAGGAGAAGAGTCAAGACCTGAACCGGCTGGCCCTGCAGACGGAGTTTCACGCCGCCCTTGCGAAGTTCGCCTGTGTTGAGGTCGAGTTCGAAGACTCCAAAACGCGCGATCCGGTTGTTGTTTGGCTGCACGGCCATGGATGACGCCGTAGTTTAGCACCGCGGGAACTTCTTCTCCGCGGATTCACACGGATTTCGCGGATTCTCTCGATAGGTTTTCATCCCTTCTTGATCGGCGTGCATCCGCGTAAATGAAGTGACCTTTTGCGACCAGGGAGCGACGGGCGGAGATACAATAGGCGCGTGCTGACGCCGAAGTCCGAACAAGAGGCCGAGCATCGTCACCATCGCCATACGGTGTATGCCTCGGAAACCACCGGGCTGCTCCTGATTGCCCTTGTGCTGCTCGTGCTCACTCTGATCCGATACTGGCATGAGATCCATTGGAGCCTGCGCTGAACGTGGCTCCCGAATCGCCTGAAGCCCATTCCTCTGATCCGTTGCTGGTAGTCATTCTTGGACCTACTGCCAGCGGGAAGACGGCGTCGTCGTTATCTCTTGCCGAGAAGTTCCAGGGCGAGATCGTTAACTGCGATTCGGTCGCCATGTACCGCGATTTCGACATCGGGACGGCGAAGCCGAGCCTCGCTGAACGAGCCCAGGCTCCGCACCATCTCTTTGATTTTGTCGATCCCATGCAAGATGTGACTGCCGGGGAGTATGCGCGACGGGCACGCGGAGTTCTGGCTGAGATTAAGTCGCGCGGACACTTGCCCATCGTCGTTGGGGGAACCGGGCTTTACCTTCGGGCCTTGCTGGAAGGACTGTTTGCGGGGCCGCAGCGTTCTGAGGAATTGCGGGAACGCCTGCGCGAACGGGCCCAACGCCGAGGCTTGCCGTATGTCCATAGAATCTTGTCGCGTTTGGATCGTGCGACCGCGGAAAAGATTCATCCCAACGATACGCCGAAGCTGATTCGTGCCATTGAGGTATGCCTCGCGTCGCGGCAGAAGGTGTCGGAACTCTGGCAACAAGGCCGTGATCCGTTGCAGGGATTCCGCATTTTCCGCCTGGGACTCGATCCCGATCGCACTGCGTTGTATGCGCGAATCAATCAGCGAGCTGAGCAGATGCTTAAAGACGGTTTGATCGAGGAGACCAAAAAACTGATTGAGAAGTATGGTTCCCGCGCGCGGCCGCTAGGCTCGCCGGGGTACAAGCAAGCTGCCGAATTCCTGCGTGGAGAACTAACGCGCGATCAGACTCTGCAACTGATTCAGCAGGCACATCGCAACTATGCCAAACGCCAGATGACCTGGTTCCGGCGCGAACCTGAGGTCATGTGGTTCCATGGCTTCGGAGAGGACCCGGAGATCAAACCAAGTGTCTGTTCCGTGGTGGTGAGGTCTCACTCTGCCACTCCGGAATCGGAATAAGAATGCCGCAGTGACCTCTGTGTTCTCTGTGGTTCATTGTTTTGCCTCACCACAGAGGACCAGAGGTTCAGAGGCTTACGGCGAGCTCCGAACATCCAAGACCTGGTACCCGCCCCTCTGCTATCGTCTCTCCATGCCGAAAATCTTAACCATTTCGTGCCTCGCACTCATTCTCTGTCTGCCAGCTTTTGCGAAAGACAAACATCAGCATGCGGCGCCCGTCCGGCCCAGCAGTGCGGGCGACAAGTGGGCGGAGAAGACGCTAAAGAAACTGACCGTCGAGGAAAAGGTCGGCCAGCTCTTCATGATCTGGTGCCGCGCAAGCTTCTTGAATTTAGAGAGTCCGGAATATCTGGAGCTGCGCGACGACATGCAGAAGTATCACGTGGGCTCCTTCGCCATGACCGTCCACGTGGATGGCCCACTTCTCCTGCGCACCGGGCCGTATGAAGCCGCAGAGCTGCTCAACCGTTTGCAGAAAGATTCAAAGCTCCCGTTGCTGTTCGCCGCTGATTTCGAGCGAGGAGTCGCTACCCGGCTGGTCGGCACGACCAACTTTCCGCACGCCATGGCCTTCGGCGCGGATGGAAAGCTGGAAGATGCCGAAGCCTTCGGCCGCATCACGGCCCAGGAAGCCCGCGCCGTGGGCGTGCACTGGAATTTTTTTCCTGATGCAGACGTGAATTCGAATCCTGCCAATCCGATCATCAACACGCGCTCCTTCGGAGAAGACCCGAAGCAGGTCGGCGACCTCGTCACCGCCTACATCAAAGGAGCACACGCCGGCGGAATGCTCACCACCGTGAAGCATTTCCCCGGCCACGGCGATACAGCCACCGACTCGCATCTTGGAGTCGCCAGCTTGAATGTGGACCGCGCCCATCTCGAATCCATCGAACTGCCGCCCTT
>DATMOO010000348.1:0-51935 GCA_035568275.1 Candidatus Sulfotelmatobacter sp. | reverse complement strand
CAGAGTACTTTCTGATCGGCACGTTGCTGAGTATTGGACTAGCTATGCTCGGAGGTTTGGTTTTGGCACGGCTTTGGTACGGGACAATATCGTTGAAGTGAAGAAATTGTTCAGGGTGTTCAGAAAAAGAAGGCAGAGTGGGCTATGAGGCTACTGCTTGTGCCGATTGGATCATGACCAACTTGGCGCAATGGTAGGCGAGGCGGTGCCTATCATCCTGTCAAACTTACTTAAAGTAGGCGTCGAATTTGGCCAGAAGACCTGCAACCCCTGACGATCCACAAGGAATTGCTGCTGAACCGACACAAATTGCAAAGCGATCGACAAGCGGCGGGTTTCATAGATGTAGATAATGAGCTCTTCCAATGGCCGAACAAGATCAGAGAACGAAGATTCGCCAGTTATGGAGTGCCTCGAGTGCAAGCATTGTGTTCACGAGCATCGTGGTGGTGAGCGCTATATTGTGGATAGTTGGACTCCACTACTTTGGCGCCCAAGACACTGAGCATGCAGTCACCGCGCTCGGGATAATGCTTGGTGGCGGGTGGACCTTCTATCAGTTCGTTTTACGGAAATCCTTCGAAAGTGCGCTTTCGATTGATTATTCGGTATGCACGGAACCGAGGGGTCAGCAATTCGTAGTATTCTTCGAGGTCATTTTCAAGAATATCGGCAACCGAAGGATAACAGCTCCTCCTCGCCTCACAGATAATCAGATCGACGACTATGAGCAATCCGTTCGGTATCCGGCTGATCTTCAAATCAGAGAGCTCACCAATGAAGATGCTGGACCAAGACTTGCAGGGTGGTGGTCGACATCGGGCGGACTGAGGAAGCTAGATAAAGTTCCCGATCACATTTCGCTTCTCTTCGAGTACTCGCGATCGGACGGAAACATTGATTTCTTCATGGAGCCAAAGGAAAAATACGTACTTGGCTCGCTCTTGCTGCTGCCCCCAGGCAACTACGCAGCGAAGATTGTTTTTGTAGGCGAGCGAGCGAAAGCTGCTGAATTTTGGAGCCGCATCGTTTATTTCCGGGTGCCCAGCACAAGAAGCCTATCCGGAGCCGAGAAGGAGCGGAGTTCGTGAGATCGGACACACGTGGGTGACTCCAAATGGGCGCTTTCCCCAAAGATCGCTGAGTTCGCAAGCACCGCGCTGGGCGTCATTGGGGTGGTTGCCCAAAGAAGCGAGTGAGTCACTGCCCGGCCGCTTTGACAAGATCGCAGGCAACGACTCATTCAGGAGACACACCATAGTCCACCGACTTCCTTCGATTGAATCAGAATGTTCCAACCGGGAACCCCGCCTCGGGGCCAAGGCCAGTGCCGCTAACCAGAAATAGGGCGGCGTCCACCCGCACCGGCGGTTAACGGTTATCATTCGATCTCTCTATGCTAATGTCGGCTAAGTCAGCCGAGATGGCGTCATTTATTGCTGCCAGGGCTGTACAATTACTCGCGTCGCACGACGATGGACCTCGCGCAGCACAAGTCGCCGAAAGTATTCATCAGCTACAGCCACGATTCGCGGGAGCACCAAGACCGGATCCTGCGCCTGGCTGATCAGCTGCGACAGGACGGCATTGATGCCTTGATTGATCAATTTGAGCCCGCCCCACCGGACGGCTGGCCGATGTGGATGGATCTGGAAATCCAGAAGGCTGATTTTGTCTTGTTGGTGTGCACCGATGTTTACTTGCGACGACTGGAACATCGTGAAGCTCCGGGAAAAGGCAGGGGCGTGTTGTGGGAAGGCAAGCTCATCTACACCCATCTCTATCTGGTGGATTCACCGGTACAAAAATTTATCCCGATCCTGCTGAAAAGCGGGACGCTGTCGGATATCCCGACACCCCTGCGGGCGATGACTTCCTACTCAATCGACACCAGTGAAGGCTACGAAGAGTTGTGTCGCCACATTACGAATCAACCTCGGCATCAAATCCCGGTACTGGGCCAGCCCAAGAGCCTTCCTCCAAAGGAACCACAGAGCTACCCCGCTTCTCTTGCGGCCCCAGCCGAAGCGAAATTTCCTGCGAGCCTCGATCAGCGGAACCGTGTGGCGATGCTCAAGCGCGTTCGCCAGGATTGGATTGACGGTGTTCTCAATCAATCGTTGTACAGCATTGCGAGAATCGAGCTGGGCTTGGAGTCAAAAGAAGATTCTGTGGAGCGCCCAGCGAACGCAGTGCTCCAGGTTCTCGATGAGGCGCCAGTCGCATTGCCGCCGGGCACGACCATCACGAAGGTCTTTGATGAGCACGGTGGAGCTTTGCTGATACTCGGGGCGCCCGGTACAGGCAAAACAACGCTTCTGCTCGAATTGGCGCAGGGCCTGCTCGAACGGGCAGAGCACGACGAAAATTATCCGATGCCGGTCGTCTTCAACCTTTCGTCGTGGGCTCTTCGCCGCAAGCCGCTCGCGGAATGGCTGGTCACGGAGCTGAGTGAACGCAGCGACGTCCCCAAGAAAATCGCACAACGTTGGGTCGAAAGCGAGTTGGTTCTTCCATTGTTGGATGGGCTGGATGAAGTTGCGCCGAACCACCGCCAGGATTGCGCCGAGGCGATCAACAATTTCCGCCGCGACCACGGTTTGCTGCCCATTGCAGTTTGCAGCCGGATTGCCGACTACGAGGCACTCTCCACGAAGCTCCGCCTGCGCCATGCGGTTGTAGTTGAGCCTCTCAGTCGGGACCAGGTGCAGTACTATCTAGCGCGCAGCGGCGAAGGTTTGAAAGCGCTTCGTGATGCAGTAAGGGACGATTCTGGGCTAGCAGAGCTTTTGGAAACACCGCTGATGCTCTGGATAGCGATGCTGGCATACCGGGACGCGCCGGTACAGATTGTCAGCGAAGAGACCCCGCAACAGCGGACTCAGCGAATCTTCTCGCGTTTCGTCGATGCAATGTTCAAACGAAAAGCCGACGGGCGCTACTCTAAAGTGAAAACCCTCGCGTGGCTCTCCTGGCTCGCGTCCGCAATGGTCCGCAAGAAGCAGACAATCTTCTATCTTGAGAACCTGCAGCTCGACTGGTTCCCGACGCTGAAGCAGCGCGCGCTTGCAACGGCTGGAATCATCGGGGGCTGCAGTGTCGTGATCACCTTTGTAGTCTGGCTTGGCCTGACAGGCGTACTTCTCGGCGGTGGGCAAGGTTGGATCCGGTGGGGCCTCGAAATATTACTGGTCTTCATGTTGCTGGGCTGGGTCGCTGGCGGATTGATCAGTGCTTTCACCAACCTTCGACCGGTTGACGTTCTTCAATTCCGTCTCGCTGGCTTTCGGCATCGGGCACGCAACGCGATACTCCCCGCACTACTGGGCGGGCTCCTCTTGGGGTCTGTCTTCACCCTGATGACAATCCTGATCGCTTCGTCACTCGGGGCAAGACCGCTGAGCGCAGGCCTTGTTTTAGGGCTTCCAAGCATTCCTCTCTTTGCGTTGATGAGTTGGTTGATTGCATCGGTCACCACTGAGTCGGTCGAAACGCGCAGCAAAGTGAATCAAGGAACACGCGACTCGTTGAAGAACGCGCTTGTTGTGTTACCGGTCGGTGGCCTCGTCGTCGGGCTGACGTCCGGGTTTCTTTTGACCCTGCTGGTTGGCCTACTCGAGGATGATCCCTATGAGGCGGTGATCCCAGGACTCATCGTCGGGGGGATTGTTGGGCTGGTGGGGGGGCTGGCGGGCGGATTGATCGCAGGCGGACTCTTCGCATCGAAGCAGGTGGTCATGCGCTTGATTTTGTGGATCAGTGGCTCAGTTCCGCCGAACTATCCCGGGTTCCTGGATTACGCGGCTGAAAGGCTTTTCTTGCGCAAGGTGGGCGGAGGGTATATTTTTGTGCATCGATCCGTCCTGGAATATTTCGCTGCCGCGGTCGATGTTGAAGGCGAAATTGCGCCGTCGCCACAAGATTCAGCCAGGCGAAACCGACGCACTGTCGCATTAACCATCGTGGCCGCATGCGTCATCGTCGCAGGGGGGGCAACTGCCTTCCTTCTTAGACGCTCTGCACTGGATCGGGCCCTGGAAGAGCGTGAAGCGAGTTATACAAGTTCGGCACAGGTGCTCCAGGAAGCAGTGCGCACAGGCCGGTTAAGCGCACAGTCAACCGAGAGTCCGGGGAATTTTAGCCCACTGCCACAACTGGCGCAGCCTCCCAAGCAGATCAAACATCTGGTGGTGGTCATGTTGGAGGAGCGTTCATTCGATCACATGTTGGGTGGGTTAAAGTCAGTTAATTCCCGAGTTGACGGGCTGGCCGGAAATGAAAGCAATCCCGATGCCGACGGAAATGCCGTAAGAGTTCAGCCGTTGGCGCAGTTTCAGGGGGCCCTGAAGCCCAATCCTGATCGCAGCTTTGCAGGGGTGGAGTCGCAGATCTTTGCTGGTGACACGAGCCCGACACGGAGCCCCAACATGCAAGGGTTTGTCAGAAGCTACCTTAAGCGCTCTCAGTCTCCGGAACACTCGCGAAACGTCATGTATTACTTCGGCGTAGATAAGGTTCCCGTGCTTGCGACGCTCGCCCTGGAATATGCCGTGTGCGACCGCTGGTTTTCATCCGTTCCAGGACCCTTGGTTCAAAACCACGCTTTTGCCGATTACGGAACTTCATTTGGCAGAGTCGACCTGAACGTATTGTACGTCGACGTGCCCTACCAAAGCATTTACGAACGGCTATTGGGAGGTGGACACAGTGCCAAGGTTTATCAATACGATAAAACAACCCTCTATCTCCCTCTGTTTTTCCTGACCCAGCAACATCCGGAGCTATTTGGAACATTCCAGCAATTCCTGTCTGAAGCGCGCGCAGGACGCCTTCCGGAATACAGCCTTCTGGAACCAAATTATTCAGATCGATCGGATGATGAAGAGAAGGCGGACGCTGTGGATCAGCACCCAGCTAGTTTGTCAGCGGATGAACTTTTTATCGCGCAGGTCTATAACGCACTTCGAAAAAACGAATCATTGTGGCAAAGCTCGGTCCTGCTGATCACCTATTCAAATCACGGTGGATTCTATGACCACGTTCCGCCACCACCTGTCGCACCGGATGCGTTTGTGGCCAGCGCTGCGAATACGGGAACGGGAATGCAATTCATGTTTGACCGTCTCGGGATTCGCGTCCCGGCGGTGATCGTCTCGCCCTACATCCCGAGAGGCACGGTTGATCATACCGTGTATGAACATGCGTCCATTCCTGCGACAGCAACCAGATTGTTCCTGGGGGATTATCCTCTTCGATCCCCGCGGGAAAAAACAGCAAACACGTTCGACCGCGTGCTGACACTGCCAACGCCACGCCCGGACAGGGACACAGTCGTCTTTCCAATTGAAAACGGAGGCGATCGATGATGAGATCGGGAGCGCGCCGGGAGCGGAAACTGCAGTGTAGTGTACAAAAAGAGGCGCTAAATGCGTGCTTATCGAGGCGTCAAGGGGAAGGTTGTCAAGTCGGGCACCCAAAGATGTAGGTCGGGAGAACGGCCAGAAATGCTATGATCTGCGAGGTATTTCCGCGCCGTTAACCGCCGTGGATGGATCTCCTCTATTCCTGAGCTACAACAGCGTCGACCGGGCGTCGGTGGTCGCTGTCCAGAAATTACTCGAAGCGCGCGGCATCACGACATTCCTCGATCGAGACCGGCTCTCTCCCGGCCTTCCTTGGCCAGTGGCATTGGAAGAAGGACTCCGCGGCGTGCGTGCCGTGGCGGTGTTCATAGGGAGGGAGCTTGGTGGGTGGCAAAAGCGTGAGATGTGGTTTGCGCTTGACCATCAGGTGCGCGAAGAAAAGCGGAATCGTCCTTTCCCGGTGATTCCGGTTTTGCTTGCTGGTGCTGACCTTACCCCAAGCTTCCTTTTCTTGAATACCTGGATCGATCTTCGCGATGGGGTTGGCTCCGTCGCCGCAACCGAACCGCTCGCCGCGTTTGAGCACGCGATCATTGCGGACGGGCGTGCTCCTGCCCCTACCGAACGCCTACTGGCAGTGTGTCCTTATCGCGGGTTAGAGGCGTTTCGCGAAGAGCACGCGGCATTTTTTGCAGGGCGCACGGCGTTCGCGAGCGAGTTATTAAGGTTCACTTTAGGGAAACAATTAGTCGCGGTGGTGGGTCCTTCGGGCAGCGGCAAATCCTCTGTCGTTCAGGCTGGATTGGTCCCCCTGCTTCGCCACCAGCTACCGCCTGAAACCACATGGGATGTCGTAACTTTCACCCCGGGCACGGATCCCTTCCTCCGCCTTGCCTCAGCCCTGGCTCCGCATCTCGAGCAAGGTCTGAGCGAAACGGATCGCCTCGCCGAAACTCAGAAACTTGGCGACCGGCTGGCCGGTGGCGAAATACGGTTCGAGTCGTTGATTGACCGAGTGATTGAGAAATCAAACGGCACGGGGCGCCTGTTGCTCGTAGCGGACCAGTTCGAGGAACTCTTCACCCTCGCCCCTGAATCGAAACGTCGCCCTTTCGCTGCGGCTTTGCTGGCCGCGCTGGGAAAGGCTCACTTCACATTGCTGGTCACGTTACGTGCTGACTTTTACAGCCAGATCATAACTCTCGACCGCGAACTGAGTGATCTTCTCGCTCCTGCCCAAGTAAACATCGGCGCACTCAGTCGAGACGAGCTGCGGGAAAGCATCACTGGACCCGCCAGGCTTGTCGGACTCGAATTCGAAGTAGGCTTGGTGGATCGGATTCTGCACGATGTGGGAAGTGAGCCCGGCAATCTGCCACTACTCGAGTTTGCCCTTACTGGACTTTGGTCAAAACGAGAAGGCCGAACGCTGACCAATACTGGTTACGATGAAATTGGCGGCGTCGCGGGAGCACTGGCGCAGCGTGCCGAAGCGGAGTTTTCCCGGTTTGCTCCGGACGAGCAGACGGCAGTGCGCCGACTTTTGAGCCGCCTCGTACGAGTGGCGAGACCTGAGGAAGGCGCGGAGGACACTCGGCAACGGATCGAATTGCAGGCCACCGACCCCTTAGCTGAGAAGGTGGCACAGGCGCTCGCAAAGCCCGACGTACGACTGCTCGTTATGGGCCGCCATGAGGGAAACGAACCGACTAGAGGATTAACTGTTGAGGTTGCCCACGAGGCGCTAATTCGCAATTGGACGCGGCTGAGGGGCTGGCTCAACGAAGACCGCGAGTTCCTGCTGTGGCGGCAGCGAACACAGATCCAGGTAGAGCAGTGGGAACAAAATGGACGCGATGCCAGTTACCTCCTGCGCGGTATTTCGCTCTCAGAAGCGGATCGATGGCTGGTCGGGAGGCCTCAAGATTTAACGGCCCCGGAGCAGAAGTTCATCCAGGACAGCATCGGACTTCGTAAGAGGGAGCACGAAGAAGAGGAACTCTTTCACCAGACACGAGCTCTTGCCGATGCACAAAAACTCCGAGCCGACGCGGAAGCGAAGTCGGCCCAAAACCTTCGTCGTGCAGTTTTCAGTTTGGCCGTAGCTTTTGCACTGGCGGTGGCCGCTATTGTCCTTGCCTCACTAGCTTGGCGGGTCGCTCGGGATAGTGCCCGTACTGCAGACCTTGCTAAGCGCCAGGCTGAGAAGAACGCCTCGGACGCGCTGGAAATTGCAAGAAAGACGTCGGTTTATGTTTGGGACGCGCAAGCACAGTACGCCGAGAAAGCCATTCAAGCTCGACGAGAAGGGAACTCCGCTCTGGCCGAATACTACGACCAGCGATCAATAGCGGCTCGGGCAGCGGCTTCACTCAATGAGGAGTTTGTTTCCCGAGCAGAATCATCGAAGCCGGTCTCATCTAGTCAGCAAACTGTGAGTTTTTCCGGATTACCCGTCAAGCACTTGATCGTAGTCATGTTGGAAAACCGTTCCTTCGATCATATGCTAGGTGCGTTGAAGGCGATTAATCCCCAAATCGACGGCCTCACAGGGAACGAAAGCAATCGTGACGCAACAGGCAGGACCCTTAAAGTGCAACCGCTGGCGAATTTTCAGGGACAGCTTGACCCCGACCCCGATCATCACTTTAAGGCCGTAGATCTTCAGATCTTTGGAGGGGATACCAGACCAAGCCGGGTCCCCAATATGCAAGGGTTTGTCAGAAGCTATGCCGACCAACGGGGAGGCACCGGTTCTCAGTCAATTATGTATTATTTTCGATCAGACAAACTCCCTGTACTCGCGACATTGGCGACGGAATTCGCTGTTTGCGACCACTGGTTTTCCTCCGTTCCAGGACCGACGACACCCAATCTCGCGTTTGCCGATTACGGAACATCCTTTGGTCAAGTCGGCATGACCGTCTTCTACGCAGGCGAGCCCTACAAGAGCATATTTGAGCGCATGGCGGAAAATAGACGCACGGCGAAGGTGTATCGCTACGAGGCGGCCAGCTCCACATTGGAACGTGTAAGCCTGATGCAGCATCATCCCGAATTCTTCGGAACGTTCGAGCAGTTCCTGGCCAGCGCACAGAAAGGGAATCTACCGGATTACAGTTTTATCGAGCCCAACTACAATGATCATCAGGGACTGGACGGAGAAATTCTAGCCAACGATGAGCATCCGGACCACAACGTGCAAGAGGGCGAGCGCTTCATTGCGACGGTTTATAACGCACTTCGACAGAATGAAGTGCTTTGGCGTGAGTCCGCATTGCTTATCACATACTCCAATCACGGGGGAATCTACGATCATTTGGTTCCTCCGGCCGCTACGCCGGACGGTTTCGTCGCACCGCCGAGTCAAACAGGAACCGGGAAGGCTTTTGCTTTTGACCGACTCGGTGTTCGCGTTCCCGCCGTTATTGTCTCGCCGTACATTCCGAAGGGAACAATCGACCATACCGTTTACGACCATGCTTCGATTCCTGCGACACTCAGTAAATTGTTCTTGAACAGCCCTCAAACTGTCTCTCCCCGCGAAAGAAGCGCCCACACGTTCGATCATCTGCTGACGTTGACAACTCCCCGCCCAGACACAGACACCCCAACCTTTCGATTCTAGGAATCCACACTTGGCGCCCCAGTGCTGCGAACTCAAGGCCGGGCAGGAGTGCAACCGGAGCCGCTGGAGAACAACCCGTTGGCAAGAGCGTCCAAAGCCGGCTTATTTCGGATACTGGCCCGCGGGGTATGGTTGGGTGGCTCCCCAACGAACAAGAAATGGCCAGCCAACACGAAAGCGATGCAACGGCTCGTTGAGCAGCTGCCGTGCGAGGTTTGGTTCAGGCTAGGAGTTCGCTTGTTTGGCTCGAAAAAAAGATTCAGGAACTGGAGATTGTCTCGGCCGGCCTGCAGATTGCTTAACTGGGCCAAAGCCAGAAAAGAGAAGTTCTGTGCTGGGGTGACAAGGACGATCTCTCGTGCTCCTGTTCTCGTCCACGAATGGTCCACTCTTATTGCAACGGACCGGTCTGCTTAACAGATTCGAGCGCTGCAAGAAGCGCAAGAGTCCTCCAAACACTTGCGTAACGTTGACCCCTCTGGGGGGCTTTGTAATCCTTTGAAATGCCTCAGAAAATCGAGAAATCGCGGTAGTCAATCACCACCGCCAGAAGTCATCGAAAAAGCGCGGCGTCTTTTGCAGGAAAAGATGGAAGCAAATCGCAAGTGGGTTCAGCGCTACGGTCATGTGCCTCAGCCGATCACAACCGAGAACTTCGGAAAGCGGTTGATTGCCGTCAGCAATAACATCTATGCCCTAGAGACTCGCGAGTATTTCGGCGATTTCCTGCGTGATTATGTGGTGATCGTATTCGGCGATGAATGGTGGAAAGAGGAGATCGCTAAGGCTGAAGCTGAACGCCATCCCGTCGCACAATGGTGGGAGGAAGGCATACGGTACATGAGCAGGCAGCCCTTGCAACCGGATGGCTCCCGCAGAGTCGTGAACGGGTAAGCAGGCGGCATGGAAAACACCTGAGATGACGGTTCCCGCTGAGCTTGCGTAAAACTGTGCGTAAAGAATTTCTGAGATTTAGGCTGGGAATCAGGGTTTAGAGTCGCCGAGACCGTTGATGAGATTGGCTCAACCCATTGAAACCAAACAGTGGAGTTGGTTGCGGGGGGTGGATTTGAACCACCGACCTTTGGGTTATGAGCCCAACGAGCTACCAGACTGCTCCACCCCGCATCTCGATCATAACAATGCTATTGGGTGGCGTCAAACCTGTTGCATCGAAGATGTTTCTTTGACACCTTTGTTTCAGCTTCGGCAAACTGCTCAGTATGCATCACTTGTTCGAGCATCCAACACGGGAATGTTGCATCCAACGCGTGTTGATTTCGTTCGCGTCGAACCGGCTCACAACTGGAAAACTAGATTCACCCGACATCAGGAGGTTTTTATGCCGAAGAGGGACGGTACCAGCCGTCAAACCACAATCAGTGCACAGCCTCGCATTCATCAGCGCGCCCGCGAAATTCAGGCCTACGGTACGGTTTCGCACGCGCTCCCCCTGGAACTCGAAGAAGATGTCCGCCTGGAAATGACCGAGCAACTCAACCAGTTGCTTGCCGACACCATGACTTTACGCGATCTCTATAAGAAATCGCACTGGCAGGTAGCGGGACCTACGTTCTATCAACTGCATCTGCTATACGACAAACATTACGAGGAACAAGCCGAGATCGTTGACATCATTGCTGAGCGGATTCAGTTGCTGGGTGGCATATCGATCGCCATGGCCGCCGACATCGCCGAGACCACTCGCATCGAGCGCCCACCCCGCGGAAGGGAAGAGGTGCCTGTTCAGATCTCGCGACTGCTCGATGCACATCAGATCATCATCGGCCATTGCCGCACCCTGGCAAAGCGCGCAACTACAGTGGGCGACGATGGCACGAATGACATGATCCTCAGCGACGTCTTGCGCCGCAATGAACTGCAGGTGTGGTTCGTGAGCGAACACCTCGTCGACATGCCGCTGGTACACGCTGTTGATTCAGCAACCCAAAAAGCAAGTTGAGCCGTTAGGCGGGAGGGCTGCGGCCCCAAACGTTGAGGCCGCAGCTCTCAATTTCCCTCCCATTTTATTTCTTTCCCGCCGCGTTCAGCTTGTCGTGAGCGTAATACTCGTAGGCTGACATCGGCTTTTCTCCACCTTTCCTCCAGATGCGGGAATCTTCCGGGATCTTGTTGAGTACGCGTGCCATCTCTCGTATATGCATGGCCACTGTCCCGCAACACGCACCGATGAAGTTGATTCCCATGTCGCGGGCCTGTACCGCATAGTCCGCCATCTCTTTCCGCGTCAGTTGCAGGGGATCTAACGCGTAAGGAAATTCGGGAAGGCTGGTGAAATCCGGTTTTTCCTTCGGTGTCCGATACGCAACCGGCTGGCAGGCAAGATAGCCGGATACAGCTTTGCGCATTTGCTCCATCGGCCCCAGAATGTGTTGCGGAGGCCGCAAGCAGTTCATCCCCACGATGTCCGCTCCTGCATCGAACAAAGCCTTTGCCGCATCTGCGGCGCTCTTTCCTTCCGCAGTTTCGTCTTTATTCTCGAAGCAGATCGTCACCATCACGGGCAGTCCCGTCTGTTTCGCGCGTTCCACGACAATCAGCGCCTCGCCTAGCCACGAAAACGTCTCGCCGATGATGAAGTCGACGCCCTCATCGACCTGGACCGCAAGCTGTTCGTCAAACGTTTTGCGCACCCGATCCGCGGCCGATGGGCTGCCTGGCTCATACATCCAAGTCAGACTGAGGTTGCCCGCGACCAGACACTGATCGCCCGCGACTTCACGCGCCACGTGCACTGCCGAACGATTCATTTCTTCCAACCGGTCTTCTAGACCCACCGTAGCCAACTTGTCGCGGCTGGCGTAAAACGTGAGTGCCTGCAAGACTTCGGCGCCCGCTTCGCGAAACTCCACATGAATCTCGCGAAGCGCATTGGGATACATCAGCGCGACTTCGGGAGTAAAGGGACCCGCGCGCACCCATCCGCGCTTTTCCAATTCAAGCAAATAACCGCCGTCGCCCAGAACCGGGCCTTCTTTCAGGCGTTCGAGAATTCCTTTCTTCTTCATGTCGTCTCCTGCAAATTAGTCATCCACATATTCATATTCCGCTCTGATCGGAGCATTCTCTGCGAATCGACTGGGACGAAACGGGCCGATGTCAACCGATCTGGCTTTACCGTCGAGAACCCGTTCACTCATTACCAGCCCGATGGCCGGCGAGATCTTGAAGCCCATTCCAGAAAATCCAGCACACACGAAAAGTCCGCGGATTCCAGGAATTTCGCCCAGCAGCGGGCGCGAATCAGGAGTCATATCGTAGACACCGGTCACGCCACCCATCACTTCTGCCTGTTCCAGCTTAGGAACGCGGCGGCAGGCACGCTCAATGATCTCTTCTCGCCATTCGTCTGAGGCGCGCTGCGGGAACTTGTCCGGATCCACGGGCCGCTTCCCATAAAAATCGCCGACAAGAAACTTGTCGTGCGCATCCGAGCGAAAATACGTTGCCGTCACTGAATCAATACAAGCACGACCTCCGCCCTTCATGCCGGGAGCGTTGCGGAGAATCGCCACCTGGTGGTACTCGCATTCGATCGGAACCTCGTAGCCGGCTTGTTGGAGCAGTGGCCGCGTCCACGCACCAGTAGCCGCAATCACAATCGGCGACGAGATCGCTCCCCGGTCAGTCACAACGCCGCGCACGCAATCATCCCTGACATGCCAGGCTGTTGCCTGCGTGCGCGAGAGATAGATCGTCCCCATGTCACGCGCAGCACTGAGGAAATCTCCCGCCACTCCAGCGCCGTCACCGTATCCGGACCCTGGTTCGTAAGCGGCCAACTCCACATCGTCAACCTTCCAGTCCGGCTCGAGTTCGCGCAATTGATGGTTGTCAATGAGTTCGACCGTCGCGCCGAGCCCGCGCTGCATCTCGACGTTGTGCTTCAACCGTGCCGTTTCATTCGGATGCACGATGCGGACAAATCCAGTTTTACGAAAGTCTCCTGGCCCCCCACAACTTCCTGCCAGTTCTGAAACATGCGCAAGCTGATCAAGGCCCGTTCCACTTCCGCGGGGAAACTGTAGTGGAAGCGGGACCAACGCGGACGATCTCCCGCTTCCGCCGCGCCCAACGTGATCCTTATCGACGACGACAATCTTTCCAGCTTTGCGCTTCGCCAGATGAAACGCGATCGAAGTACCCATCACGCCGGCGCCTAGAATGACCACGTCAGCCGTCTTCGGCAACGAACTGGAATTCACAAGAGTCATGCTGCCTCTCGATATCTTCCTTTCTTCCAGTCACGCAGTGCCTGATGTGCCGCATTGCGCCCCGGCGCTCCCGTAACTCCGCCCCCCGGATGCGCCCCCGCTCCGCACAAATACAGGCCGTCGATGGGCGTCCGGTACTGCGACCATCCCGGCACGGGCCGCATAAAGAAGAGTTGTTCCAGTCGCAGATCTCCGTGGAAGATGTTCCCCTCCGTCAACCCGTACGTGCGTTCCAGGTCGAGTGGCGTCAGTACCTGCCGCGCGACGATTGCCCCGGGCACATTCGGCGCGTACTCGGCAATCTTTTTAACCACGCGATCTCCGAGCAACTCGCGCTTCTCATCCCAATTCCCGTCTCTCAGACGATAAGGCACGTACTGCACAAAGCATGTCAGGATGTGTTTCCCCGGCGGAGCAAGTGATATATCGGCGTTTGATGACACCACGCAGTCCACCCAGAGCTCTTCCGGAATCTCGCCGAATTTTGCGACGTCGTAGCAGCGCTCGGCGAACTCGAGCGAGGGCACGAGCGTATAGAACGTGCGCTCGAGCGGAGTCGCGGTGGCTGAGGTTCCGGCGAATCGCGGCTCTTCGGCCAGCACCATGTTCACCTTGGCGCAAGGCCCGTCCATCTTGATTCCGCGCACCGCAGAAAGAAAGTCTTCTGGAAGTCCTTGCGCGTCGAGCAATCCCAGGAACGTTCGCTTCGGATCTGCGTTCGACAACACCATGCGGCCACGAAACTCGGTGCCGTCGTCGAGAACGACACTGCGTGCCCGCTCATTGCGTATGGCAATGCGAGAGACCGTAGCTCCGGTTCGAATCTCCACGCCAAGTTTCCTGCCTGCCCCGGCCAGGGCTTGCGTGATCGACCCCATCCCGCCCATCACATGTCCATAGAATCCCTGGAGTTCGTGTTCGCCGCCACTGAGCAGATGAAACAGCAAGCCAATTGCGCTTCCCGGCTGATACGGCCCGCCATGCTTCCCATACACATTGTTGGCGAGAAACATGGTCTTGATCTTTTCCGATTCATAGTTCTGATCCAGAAACTCGCCGAGGCTGCCGGTCAGGAAAGAAACCAGTTGAGCAATCTCGCGATTGGATATACCGCGAAACCTCTTACCGGCCCGAAATAAATCGCTCCATCCCTTGAAACTCGATGTATCGATTTCCGGCGGAGGCTCCAGGAAGAATGGCTGCAAATAGCGCGCCAGCTTCTTCAATTGATCGTCCATTTGCACGAAGCGCGCCGCATCCTTGTTGGAAATCTTCGAGAACTCGTCGCGTGCCCGCTCACGGTCAGCCCACCAGGGAACGACATGGCCGTCAGGAAAGGCAACCTGGATTGCCGGATCACACGGAATCATCCGCAGTCCGTGATCGGCGAGGCGAAGTTCTGAGATCACCTCCGGTCTCAACATGCTCGCAATATAGGAAGTGGTCGAGACCCGGCATCCCGGCGCGATCTCTTCTGTCACGCAACAGCCGCCGACAATATCGCGCCTCTCCAGTACGAGCGTGGAGAGGCCGGCGCGAGCGAGGTAGGCGGCAGCCGTCAGACCGTTGTGCCCAGCGCCGATGACGATGGCATCGTAGATCCTTTTTCCGCTCGATTGCATGGTCTGACTTGAGGTCATGACTAGCGCCTTGAATCGAACAACACTACCGCAAACAGCCTGTAAAAAGAAGTTGAAATCAAATCTAGGCTTCCTGTATGCTAACATGACTAAAAGTCATTATTATGCCTGGAATCGCCAGTAATCGCGTCGCGCCTCCGCTCTACCAGCGCCAGCCCAAGGTCCGCCCTCGTTCGGAAGCCAAGCGCGCGCGAATCGTTGAAGCCGCCACACAACATTTCGCCGAGCATGGATATCACGATGCCCGTGTCGGTGACATCGCCACCGCCCTGGGTATCGCCAAGGGTTCCATCTTCCAGCACTTCGGCAGCAAAGACGGATTGTTCTTCGAAGTCTATAAACGCGCCGTCCGCTCCTTCTCGAAATATCTCGATGTACCCGCCGAAGTCCGCCAAGAAGGATTCTTTGCCGTTCTTCGATACTGGCTGGTTAGTACCGAGCATCTAGTGCACGAAGACTGGATTCCATATCGGATCTCACTTCTGGGGAACTACGGCACCGACTTGGTTCTCAAGCGCGAGATCAATCGCTTCCTCATCAGCGAAGACCCTTATGGCACGGTGAGCTTCGTGCGCTTCGGCCTGGAGCGCGGCGAGCTTCGCGACGACCTCGACATTGAGATGATGGTCTCGATCATCGACTGGATGGTCGAACGATTCCAGGATGCACTGCTGACGGCCGAGCTTGATCCGGGCCTCTTCCGGCGTCAGGGTGAATTGGCTGAGAAGAAAGAAGCGAGAATTCAGCAGTTCCTTGCAATGTTGCAGAGAGCCATCGGAGTTCTGCCTCCGGCCACTGTTACAAGGCAGAAGGTACCGGCGAATCACCGCTAAGTTGCTGGTTCGCGTGATACCTTGACTTCAGTTCTGATTCCGAGCGAGAGCGAAACGATGCCAGCATCCATTGAGCAGATTCTGTCCAGTTACAACGACCGCGCACCCTTGTCCGAGGCATTCACGATTCCAGCCGCATGGTATGTCGATCCGCGCATCGCAGAATTGGAACGGCTGAATGTACTCAGCAACACTTGGCAGCTCGTCGCTCGCACAAGCCAGTTCCAGAATGCTGGAGATTTCGTCGCCACGCGAGTCGCCGGTGAACCCCTCGTCGTCGTGCGCGGCGCTGATGGCGTCCTGCGAGCTTTCTTCAACGTATGCCGCCATCACGCCGCCGCCGTGGTAACGCAGCCCTGCGGTCAAGCCTCGATCCTGCAATGTCCCTACCACGGATGGAAATACGGTCTCGACGGGTCTCTGAAAGGCATGCCGGAATTCGAAGGTGTCGAGAACTTCGACCGCGCGCAAAACGGTCTCCTGCCCGTTCGCGTCGAGACCTGGGAATGCTTTGTCTTCATCAACCTCGATCCCAACGCAATTTCATTGCGTGAATTCCTGGGTGGACTCGTCAAGCGCATCGCGCCTCTCGACATCAGCAAGCTCCACTACTTCGCCCGACGCACCTATGACATTCGTTGTAACTGGAAGGTGTACGTCGACAACTATCTCGATGGCGGATATCACGTTCCCCATCTGCACAAGGGATTGAGTTCGGTCCTCGACTACAAGCAGTACACCATCGAAAACGAGGACCGCTACTGCTTGCAGTCGAGCCCCATGGTTGCCTCTGACGAAGACGCTGCAACCGGAGCGACGCGCAAAGGTGATCGTGCCTGGTATTTTTGGCAATATCCCAATCTCATGATCAATTGCTACGAGGGGTACATGGACACGAACTATGTGATCCCTGTCGATGCCGATCATTGCACCGTCGTTTTCGACTTCTACTTCAGCGACGTCAGCGAGTCCCGGTGCGCGTATAACACGGAATCGGTAAACGTCGGCAATCGCGTACAGGATGAAGACCTCGGCATCTGCGAAGACGTGCAGCGCGGCCTGAAATCGCGAGCCTACGGTGCCGGCCGACTCTCGGTTCGCCGCGAAGCCGGAGAACAATTATTCCACCGCCTGCTAGCCGCCGATCTGAAGAGCTAGCGCAGATTCGAAGTTGCTGCGGGAAGCGACGACACTAATGTGGGGACATCCGCCCCGGCTGTCCGGCGGAGCTCAGCTCCGCAATCTGTCCAATAATGCGGTTCTGCCATTGGACAACCGGTGTGAGAGGACGACCAGACGGAGAATCCAAACATGCCAAAACAGGCTCCGGGCGCAGGTTCTGTAGGTTGACCCGGAGTCAGTCCGACGCGTCCTGCTCCCGCCGCAAAGCGCGCAGATCGATCCCGAGCTGTTCCGCCTTCTTATAGAGGTGACTGCGCTCCAGTCCAAGCGATTTCGCTGCCATGCTCATGTTGTGGTGGCTGCGCTTCAATTCAGACAGAATAACTTCGCGCTCGAAGGTTTGCACGCGATCCGCCAGCGGGCCAGAGCCAGCGACACCCATAGTTGCGCCACCTACGGAAGTTTTCGGCAAGGCCAACTGTACAGTCGCCAAATCGACCTGACCTTCAGTCGCAAGCAGCATCAGCCGCTCGACCATGTTGCGCAACTCGCGGACGTTTCCCGGCCAAGAGTACGTCTGCAGCGCCTCCATGGCCTCATCGGTGAAGGGAACCGGTTTCCAAGAATTCTGCGCGCACACTTGCTCTGCGAAATGCTGGACTAGCGCGGGGATATCCTCGCCACGCTCGCGTAGCGGTGGCAGTACCAGCGGAAAAACATAGATGCGATGAAACAGATCCTGCCGAAACTTCTCTTCGCGCACGCACGCCTCCAGATCGCGATGCGTTGCGACCACCACGCGCACGTTGACCGAGATAGGTTTGTCGCCACCAATCCGCTCAACCTCGCCCTCTTCCAGCACGCGCAATAACTTCGCCTGCATGTTCAGCGGCATATCGCCGATCTCATCCAGGAAAATCGTACCCTGATCAGCCTGCTCGAATTTCCCAATGTGCCGTCCCGAGGCTCCCGTGAACGACCCCTTCTCGTGCCCAAACAATTCTGACTCAATCAGTTCCGCCGGAACAGCCGCGCAGTTCAGCGTGATAAACGGTCCTGCCGCGCGCGCACTACGCTCATGAATGGTGCGGGCTACCAGCTCTTTTCCGGTACCGGTCTCTCCCAGAATGCACACGCGGGATTCGCTGGCTGCGACGCGCTCCAGTTGCGCCATCACCCGCCGCATCGCCTCGCCCATCCATACGATTTCGTGTTTTCCCAGGCGTTGCCGAAGTTGCCGGTTCTCGTTTTCTAAACGCTGCAGCTTGAGGACATTGTCCACTGTGAGCAGAAGTTTGTCCGACGAGATGGGCTTCTCCAAAAAGTCGAGGGCGCCCAGTCTCGTCGCGCGCACTGCCATTTCGATGTGCGCCTGGCCCGACATCATCACCACCGGTGTTGTCACGCCTTGCTGCTTCAACTCCTCGAGAAGAGTCAATCCGTCTTTGCCAGGCATGACCACGTCAGACAGAATAAGGTCAAAGCTCTGTGCCTTAGCCAGTTCCAGCGCGCGCCCTGCGTTGTCACACACCGTTGCCTCGTGCCCGCCTAGACGAAAGGCGCGAGACAGCGATGCCAACGTATTGGCCTCATCGTCGACGATCAGCAGATGCGCTTTGTGTGGCAACGTTCTCCCTCCTTCTTATCCCGGCAACTTTCCGGCAGTCTCTTCTGTCGGCGACGCAACAGGTGGAATCCCATCCACATTGCTCGGCAACTCGATCACGAAGGTCGTGCCCTTGCCCGGTTCGCTCTGCACGCTGATCCTTCCACCGTGATCACTTACCACCGACTGCACAATCGCCAGCCCCAGTCCGGTACCATGCTGCTTGCTGGTGTAGTAAGGCGTGAAAATGCGCTCGCACTCTTGGCGCGTCAAGCCGGAGCCCGTGTCACAAACCTCAATCGCAACCTTGCCATCGTCCCGGCGCGTGCGTAGCGTCAGCGTGCCGCCATTCGGCATCGCGTCCATCGCATTCAGAACCAGATTCGACAGCGCTCGATGCAGCAACTCCGGATCCGCCGCAATGGGGTCAAGACGTCGATCCAGTTGCATCTGGCAGTGAATCGCCTCGCGTCCCTTCGCCTGAAACTGCGCCTGGAACAATCGTGCCACCGCCTCGACGATCTCGTTCACCTGCACGCGCTGTAACTGCGGTTGCGGCATCCTCGAAAATTCGCTGAAGCGGTTAATAATACCTTTCAGATTCGAAATCTCCGCGAGCAGCGTCTGCGAACTCTCACGGAAAATTTCCTCAAACATTTCCGGACTCTGTTCCCGCGCGCGAATCAGGTTTTCGACCGTGAGCTGCAGAGGGAACAAGGGATTTTTTAACTCGTGCGCCAATCGCCGCGCCAATTCCCGCCAAGCCGCCACGCGTTCGGTCTGCACCAGCCGTTCTTTCTGCGCAAGTAACTCCGAGGTCATGCGATTGAATGATTCTGCAAGTTGCG
Organism: Candidatus Sulfotelmatobacter sp.; assembly: GCA_035568275.1. Taxonomy (GTDB): domain Bacteria; phylum Acidobacteriota; class Terriglobia; order Terriglobales; family Acidobacteriaceae; genus Sulfotelmatobacter. The sequence goes on along the minus strand of DATMOO010000348.1, from coordinate 32,660 downwards.
CGACCTCGTCGTGTCCCTCGACCTGCACGCTCGCACTCCAGTTTCCCGATGCGACGTCCTGCGCTGCCCGAGCCAAGTCCACCACCGGGCGCGTTACTCTCGCCGAAGCCCAACTGCTCAGCAGAATTGCAAGCACAACGCCCCCGCCGCCAACCAGCAGCGCGGCGTCTCGAATCCGCCGCTTCAATTCCACGTACGATCGCCGCGAATTACCGATCAGCAAAATTCCCAGGAGAGGACGATCCTTTCCCACTCCCCGCAGCGGGATCGCGTGAAACACTTCCTCATCGGCCCGGTCCGAAGTCCAATCCACGAGGCCGCTGATCTCCTGGTCGTACTTCCGCACAGCCTCAATCAACGGAGCAAACTTCTCTGCTGGACGCGCCGGGTCCGCGGCGCTTGCGCCGGCCGCTGGATCCAACAACAGTTCAGGAGAAAAATGATCTCCCCGATTCTGATACAGCAGCACCCGGGTGTCTGCCGGCAGATCCAGCGCCAGCAGGAAGTTCTTGTCGAGTCTCTGGCCACCCACGACGTAAACGGAACGGTCGCCCACATGGATCGCGTGTGCGGCGAAAAATCCCAACGCCGTCGAATCCTGCAACTCTTCCAACTTTAGAAAGGGGCGTTGGTCGTTGGAAGCGGAGAGGCTCTCAAAAGCGGGCTCCGGATACCCGAACTTTGCCGGCCATTGCGCCGAAGAAACAATTGTTCCCCGTCCGTCGAGAATTTCCAGAAAATCAAGCTGATGATTCTCTGCCATCACGCGCGCCAGATCGAAATACTCGGCGAAGTCCGAAGAAGTCCCGTTGAGCGCTGTTGCCATGCGCGTGACCGAATCGGAAGCGGCAATTGCCTCCACTCTTCTGGCCACATTCTCGCCGCGGCGGCTGAACTCCCGCTGAAACTGTGTCACCAGAGCCGCGGTTCGCTGATTCTCAGTTTTCTCAAACGCATTCCTCGTGACCCACTGCACAAGCAATGCTACGCCTGCCACGGACAGGAATACCGTCAGCGCAAACACGACCAGAAGCTTGCGGCGGAACGTCATTTCGCAGCCCCCAGCCAGGCGTTTGCCAACTCGATCGTCCCATCCGTTCGGAGCGCCCAGTCCTCCAGGCTCGCGCTCGCAGCATAAAACACGGGCAGATGAAACAGCGGAACTACTCTCTGGCTTGCCCGAGCCGCCTGCTCCGCGGCAAAAAGCTCTTCGATCGTTGTCCCACTATTCTTGGCCTTGGACAACCCGGCATGCGCGGCAATACCCTCGAGCGCGATCCACGGATCCGAGGACGCCAGTGGTATTCGCACTAGGTGCAGATCGCTCGCGCCCACCGTCGTCGGTGCCAGCGACAGCCCAGCATCTTTCGCGTTCAATGCAATCCTCTCCACCAGCAACCGCGCCAGCGGATCGCTCCCGTCGTAGCCGATCGCCCAAGTCCGCGCCGTATGCACCTGATCGCGCAACTGACGCGCCTTCTGCAACTCGGCTTTCGATGAGAACACAAAACCGAACCCACTAATCCAGGTCGGCAGCAGGCTCCCAGTCGGTTGTCCCGCGCCTTGCAGCAGCACGCTGTGAATCGATTCCCGCTCCACGCTCAGCCCTAATGCCTCGCGCAGCACTTTCTCGTCCGGCGCGGAAACGTCTCGTGCGAAAACCAGAGCCATCAACTCGACCGGGGCCGAACTTACCAATCTGCCCTTCGCTGGCGAGAAATGGTGGGCCTGCTCCGGAGCGATTTCCACCAGATCGGCCCTTCCTACTTCGAGAGCAGTCGCCTGGTCCCGAAAACTTCGGCCCATTTCGATCTCAACTCCGTCGAGAAATGGCCGGCCGCGCCAGCAATCCTCTTCGGCCGCAAGCGTCAGCTTCTTTCCTGGTTGCCACTCCACCATATGAAACGGCCCGGTGCCGCTCACCTTCTCCTCAGAATCTCTTTTCAAAATCGCGTTTCGCGACAGAGCCACTTCGGCCAGCATCTCCGGGTTGGGTTCGTCGCAATCGATGATCACCGAGTCACCTTCGGCCCTGACGCTCCACGGCGGATTCGCGAATCGCAACGAAGCTGCGACGATTTCACTCGTGAGGGGTGTTCCATCGTGGAACTTCACTGCGTGGCGCAGTCGGAATTGCCAGTGTTGATTTCCCTTCGAAGACTGCCAGGATTCCGCCAAACCGGGTTGGGCGTGTCCCGCGTTCCATGTCACCAGCGTGTCAAAGAGAAGGGAAGTCACGCTTCGTCGAGCGAACGAATCGGGAACTCTGTTATCGGCCGGATCGAGCGTTACCGGTGCCGCATGCATTGTCACGCGCAGGGTTCCGCCGTACTTCGGCCGAGTTTCTGCCCGCGCCAGTATGCCCAGGAACAGACTACTGACCGCAAGCCAATGACAGGCGAAATGCTTCATAAGTCCCTGTGTCCCGATTTCTGGCAATGGCGATTGCGCTGTCACCCCTGGCCTCCGTCCACAATGCAGACACAGGCCCTGGAAATGCCACTGCTGCACTCACCGCGACTGGATCACGATCGGGAAACTCAAACGCCCGAATCGAATCCTCTGCTTGATCTCCAGATGCAGTCGCAAGCACCTGCGACCCGGCGCCACATCCAGTCTTCACCGCCGCAATCTCACTGCCCCACTCGAACGAGGAGCGCTGATCGTTCATGCCGTCCACCAGGTGCACTTTCCCATCGCCCGACGCGAACAGCCAGAGCGTATACTTCTCTCGCGGAACGAAGGCCGCCGTATAAAACTTCGCCACGGTGCCGAACTTTCCGACCGCTGGACTGAGCACGCCGGTGAAATAGTTCCGCGTCGAAGCGAAGAAGCCCGCGAGCGGGGGAACTGCAGCCGAAGGCGCGGTGTTCGACCCTGCACTCGGGAATACCGGTGAACTCGTGCTCATCCCTCCTGACACGATTGGCCACGGATCATCGCTGCCGCGGCAGGCCATCAACGGTGCGCCCGTGATGTTTACATGGCAGCGCACGCCTGGCAGATACGCATCCAGTGTGTGATCCAACCCCGGGATCAACCTGCCTCGCACATCCAATGGCCAAGGCTTGGGATTACCGATCGCCAGCGTCTGTTCCGCCTCCCACTTTCCGTTCTGAACTCGATATACAGAGACTTTCCCCGCGTCGAGCACCGCGATACGCGACGGTGTGCCGTTCTCTTCCAGCACCGCAACATCCAGAATGCGGTCGTCTTGTGCCCAGAGCGCAACCTTCCGCAATGTGATTGGCATCGCTTCATAAGCAGCACCCGAACGTCCTGAACGCGGCACCGAAACCATAGCGACCACAGATTCCCCGGCTCCTTGCTGAATCTGTGCCACCCAAACAAAAGAGGTTTCATTTTCGGACAGAGTCAAAGCAACGGAGGCGGCCGCCTGATCGCTTTTCGCGAAGTGGATCCCTGACTGTTCCAGCACGCTTCGAAGCCCGTTTTGCACCAGGTCGCTGTCGCGCCGTCCCAGCGACGAGCGATTCTCCACCGTCAAACTCATCGTGCCCGGTCCCGTGACAGCGACAATCTTTTTCGCCAATTGCTGCTCCGCCCCGCTCCAGTCCGCTGCGAAAGCAGCAGTTGAAAGAAGCAAAACAAGCAAAGCAAAGCAGAGGCGGGAGGCCGAACAAGAAGACTGGTTCACCGATTTCAAATTGGCCTTTGGGATGGCCGAATTATAAATCGCTTTGCACATGCGACAGCCCTGTCCCCTGTACTGTTTGGACACCGCCGTAACCACGAACCACCAGGGTGGGGATTTTGACTTCGTTTGCAGCGTCGCGGAACCCTCGTCGCCTGAACTATCTCTGTTGCGCTTCTGCTGTTTCCGTTCCCCCCGACTGTCCGGAAGCACTCGCCGCCGTCATATTCCGTAGCACATCATTCATGAAAAACTTTCCATCGGCCGGCACCATCATGATCTGCAGCTTGTCTGATAATTTCTCCGCCACGATCTTGTTAATCAGCAGCGGATTCTGTTTCAGCACCGCCGCCTCGCTTTGCATTCGCTCGGCGTCGGCCGCAGCCGTCAACCGAATCCGATCAGCCTCCGCCTCCGCGAGCAGTTTCCGTCGCTCGGTTTCCGCCTTGCTGTCGATGATCTTGGCCTGTGCCGATGCCTCCGCATTCTGAATGGTCGCTTCCTTGCGCGCCTCGGCTTCGAGTTTGCTCTGCTGAATCTGCTTTTCCTTCAACGGCAGCGTGTACTGCATGGCATCGGCTTCACCTTTCGCCTGCAGTACGTGGACTTGCGCCTCTCCCTCCGCCTGCTTGATCTGCTGTACCTTGGTGGCTTCCGCTTCCAGTTCTGCGATTCTGACCTGTTTCTGCTTGAGTTCGGTCTCCACGCTCATGCGATCATTTTCCTGCTCCTTCAGCAGCAGAGTCTCCAGTCCCTTGGCGTACTCCTCAGGCAAATGAATGTCGCGCAGCATCACTTCCTTCACGATGATTCCATCTGCAGCGAGTTTTTGCGTGATCATCCCCGCCGCGCGTTGCCGCACTTCCTCGCGCTTGGCGGAAAAAACATCCCGCACGGTGTAGTTGGGAATCAGTTCGCGCCATACGCTTGCCACCACCGGAGGAACAATTTCCTTCTCCACTGGATGTGGCAGGTTCCCCTCTACGTAGTCAAGCCGCTTGGGATCGAGATGGTAGCGTACGGTGATCGCCAGCCCCAGGTTGAGTCCCTCTTTCGCCTGAACGTTGAGCATCTGAGATTTGCCCGCAACGTTTTCGGCCGCATTTTTTCCGTCTTCCGCCACTCCCGTCGTAAACACCTGATCGCGCGTGTCAAACAGTGCCACGTCCTCCATCAGTGGCATCACGAGATGGACGCCCGGATAAAGTGTTCCCGGAACCGTGCCGCTGGTCTCACTTACGCGAACCCCAGCCATGCCAGTGGGAACCACGACGATACTGAACGCCAGCAGAATCGGCCCCCACGCCAGGAGGACCAAGGCCAGAGACGTCCGCCACCGCCACTTCGCAGCAGGAGGCAGCGCAGCTCCCGGAGCGGCCAGCGCCCTTCGGTACAACATTTCCAAATAAAGGTCATAGCCCAAAATGCCTACAGCCACGAGAATCATCCCGAAGCCACCGCACATCAGCAGGTACTTCAATGTGAGCATGGTCGTCTCCTTACGATAGAAGCGCCGCACAATCGCTATTCGCTATGAAACGTCACCACTTCCAGCCGTGCCGTTCAGGAATGGTTTTGAAAGGGCGCGGTTTTCTAGCCGAGCCGTCCGAGCCTGATAAGACGTGGGCTTTAGCCCCTGAGGGATAGACTTCATTCGGCTCCTCTACTGCTTCTGCCCGGGTTTCATCGCCGCCGTCTGTCGGGCAAAGAACAGCCGGAACAACTGCCCAAAAATCAGTTCCTCGGCTAACAGAGCAACCGACAGCGAAAAGACCATCCCCGCCACCACTGCCATGAATGTGATCGCCATTTGCATAACATCCTCCTGAGATTCCGTTTCCTAGTTGCCCAGTCCAACCGAGTTCTGCGTTGCTTCCTGCTGCTCGTGCCTCTGAGCCGCATCCTGCGCGCTGGCCACGACGGTCTGATCCGTCTGCCCGCCGAATACCCGTGCGACCTGTTCATCGCGCTCGCCGCGGATCTGAACCCTGTCCCCAATTCGCAGCATCGTGAACAGCCGTTCCACATCACGATTCCGCAGACGAATGCATCCGTGCGAAGCCGCGCGCCCAATCGATCCCGGGGCATTCGTGCCATGAATCCCGTAGCCCTTCAGAGTGAGACCTACCCATCGAGTTCCGACAGGATTGTCTTTACCAGCAGGGATCACCGTTCCGCGGTGATAGTAGGTGGGATTGGTAACTCGGCTGACGATGGTGAACTCGCCCGTGGGACTGGGACTGACCTTAGCTCCGACGGCGACCTGAAACGTAGCGATCACCACACCGTTGTCGATGACTGCCAGCTTGCGGTCCACCAGGCTGACGAGAACAACTCGACTCTGCTGCCCCCCATCGCCGGGATCAGGGTTCTGTGCCCAGCAAGGAATTGCCGCAGCCAATGCGAGTACTGCCAGAAAGTGTTTGCCTGCCGTGTTCTCAGCCCATCGAGCCACTCGGTACATCTCCGCCCCCCTTCTGCAATAGCCAGCGCTATCTCAGAAAGCAGACAGAGAACCATGATGAATATCTTGTGGAATCAATAACTTAGGAGATTTATTCACCGGATTTTCGTGTGCATGCAGCCACGCCGTGTCCGTACGCACACACACTTACCCAACTAAGAACCGAGAACTGAGAACTGCAACTTGGAACCGAAAACTGGGAACTGGGAACTGGGAACCGAAAGGAGAGGGGAAGTAATGTCGCTTTCTTTAGGTTTTAACGCCCGGCTCTCGCCGTCTGGGGTAACGGCTTGTGGGGTTCTGTGGGTAGAGCCGGGCGATCCTATGACTAGAAGGCCTAGTTCAATTGTGCTTAATCTATCCCTATCGCCTGCGCATTTCTGTGACCGTGGTCACAGTTCTTCGTGATTCCTATCATCCATGAATCTGAGTCCGCACGCTCCCTCGGGATTTGCCGCGCCGTTCATCCCGTTGCTTGCCGAAGCACACCAGCATGTGATCAAAATCACCGCCCAACTCCGTCCATTCCTCTTACTCTGTTTCTGAGCGAGCCGGAAGTGCTCATTCTAGGAGACTGATTTCATCATGGCCTATGTAATTACTGATACGTGCATTAAAGACTCCCTCTGTGTTGAGGTTTGCCCGGCCGATTGCATACATCCCCAGCAGGACGAGCCCGGCTTCGAGGCCGCGATCCAGATGTCTGTCGACCCCGAGGGTTGCATCGACTGCGGCGCATGCATTCCCGCTTGCACCTCCGACTCGATCCATGCGCTGGAAGATGTCCCTGAAGAGAAGAAGGATTTCATCGAGAAAAACGCTGCCTATTACAAGCAGTAGCGATCGCCCATTTCCAGTTGCCGGGCCTCGGACTGTAGAGGTGTCAACCAGCCCTCTCCGACTGCCGATCACTCGCGCGAGGGGTTATTCATATCTCAAGGCGACGATGGGGTTGACGCGCATCGCCCGCCTCGCCGGGATGTAGCAGGCGAGGATGCCCGTCGCGAACATTAGCGCCGTCGCGAGGGCAAGCGCGGTGGGGTCAGCCGGTTTCACTCCGAAAAGCAAACTCGAAATCCACTTCCCTGCTCCGAATATCAAGGGCAGCCCGATGGCGACACCAACAAGCATCAGCAGCAGCGATTCACGCAAAATGAGCCAAAGGACGCTCCCGCGTTGTGCGCCAAGCGCGATGCGAATACCGAACTCGCTGGTGCGGCCCGAGACCGCATAGGACATGATTCCGTAGAGTCCGATGCACACGAGGATCATCGCAAGTGGGCCAAAAACTCCTGAAAGCTTGGTAATCGTGCGGTCCGTCGCAAGCGACTGAGAAACGCGCTGATTCATGGTTTGGACTTCGATCAGCGGCAAATTCGCAGCCATCTGTTTTACGGCCGCGCGAATGGCCGAGACTATCGTCGCTGGATCGCCGGAAGTTCGCACCAGAACATTTGCGGAGCTCGCGTCACCGATGGGATTGAAGAACGGAATGTAGAAGCGTCGCTGCGGTTTTTCTCGAACGCTACCATGTTTGGAATCAGCCACAACACCGATGACCACAAAATCTGATGGACCCACTGTGGTTTTCACCCTGATGCGGCTGCCGACCGGATTTGCGTCGCCAAAATAATCATGCGCCGCCGTCTGATTGAGCAGGCCGACGCGCTGGCTATTCCCGCTGTCTTGCGGGCCAATTTCGCGCCCGTAGAGAATCGGGATGCCCGTAGTCGAAAAGAAATTCGGACCAACCATGTCCCAACGTGATGCGGGCGTCTCGACAGCCTTCGGCTTCGCACCCTCAACAAAGATGTCCGAGTTCGAGTCGCCTCCGCCGAATAAGCTGTTGTCCATAAGGCTTGCACTACGAACGCCCGGAACCGCGTCGAGGCGTTCGATTATGTCTCTCAGGAGCTGGGCGGCCCGCGGTCCTTTGAAGCCAGAGGACAATGGGCTAACGCCGAAAAGCAAGAGATGATCGCTGTCGTATCCAATTTGCACCGCGGCGAGATTCTGAAAGCTGCGGAGGAACAGGCCGGCCACGACCAAAAGCAGGAGCGACAAGGCGACTTGCGCCACGACGAGAATCTTTCCCACAGGTACGCGCCCTGCTTGCGAGCCGCTGCTTGCGATGCTGCGAGATGTTCCCTTCAGAACCGAGCTGAGGTCGATACGAGCCGCGCGTAACGCAGGCGCCAAGCCGAAGAGAATGCCGCTGAGCACGGCAACACCCAGCGTAAAAGCCAGGATTCTTGAATCAAGATGCACGTCGAGCGGGACCGGATTGGGCCCGCCGGCGACCAAACGAAGCAGAGCCGCATCCGCCCAGTGCGCGAGGAGAAGGCTAAAGGCCGCGCCGATCGTGGCGAGGAGAACGCTCTCCGTAAGCACTTGACGGAAGAGCCGCGATGCCCCCGCGCCCATTGCAACGCGGACGGCAAGTTCTCTTTGTCTCGCGGCCGAGCGAGCCAGGAGAATATTTGCCACATTGGCGCAGGCGATGAGCAGAATCAGTCCAACCAAAGCCATCAGAATCTGCAGCGCCTTGCTGAAGTCTCCGCGCAGCGTCGAAGCACCTCGGCCGCCTTCGACGACCGCGAGATGCTGATTCAAGAACATGCGGCGTTCCTCTCCGGACATCGGGGCGGTTTGGGACTGCAGGATCTGCTGGAAAGCCACATTGATGCTGACCTTTGCCTGAGCGACGCTCACGCCTGGCTTTAGGCGGCCGATTGCGTGTAGCCATTCGATTTTGCGGAACGGCTTTGGTTCCAGCGAAAGATAATCGCGCCCCGGATAGACTTCAGATTGCATGCTCAAGGGGACCCAGATATCGGGCGAGAGTCCAACTGTCTCGCCGTTAAATTGCGATGGCGTCACGCCGATCACGTCGTAAGAAGTGTCACGAATTCGTATTTTGCGGCCGAGCACAGCGGAATCGCCTCCGAAGCGTCCGTGCCAGAAACTGTAACTGATCACCGCAATCGGACTTGCGTCGCGCATCATGTCGACGTCGCTTGTAAATGCCCTGCCGAGAATCGGATCCACACCCAATACGGAAAAGTAAGAGCCGCTCACCAGGCTAATTCGCGCGGGCGTACCTTCACCGCTTTGCCCGTCAATTTCCACGCTTAGCTGCGGCCCTTCGCTCGCGGAAGCAGCAAGGCCCGATAGAACCTGATTATTGTGCGAGAGCTCCTGAAATTCGGGGTACGTGAGAAAGTCGCGATCTCCATCGCCAAAGCCCTGCTCCATTCCCTGTGCGTCTGGGTTGGTGAGAAAAACGAGCTGCTGAGGATCTCTGACGGGCAGGTTTCTTATCAGCACCGAATTGACGACCGAGAAGATGGCTGTGTTGGCGCCGATGCCAAGGGCTAAGGTGAGCACTGCGATGGCGGTAAAGCCGGGGGACTTGCGGAGCGAGCGCCATCCGAAACGAACGTCCTGAAGCAGGGTTTCGAGGATGGCCAGGCCGCCTTCGGCCCAATATTCTTCTCGAATGGCTTCTACGGCGCCGAACTTCAGCAGCGCCTGGCGTCGGGCCTCAGAAGGAGGAAAGCCAGCGCGAAGATTGTCGGCGGTCTGCAGAGCGAGATGCTCTTCGATCTCTTCCTGCAATCGCTTATCGTCTCGGCGCCGCAAGGCTGAGTTGCGCAGACGGGCGAGGAAACGCTCCAGTCGTCTCATGAGAAATCCTTCGCCTTAACCTGGAAGAAACGACCGATAATGGCGGCGGTTTGCTCCCAGTCTCGGGTCTCGGCCTGGAGCAGCTTTTGGCCGGCCCGCGTGAGCCGGTAGAAACGAGCCCGGCGATTGTTCTCGGAGGCTCCCCACTCGGATGCAATAGCGCCTTCCTGCTCGAGCCTGAGGAGCACGGGATAGAGCGTGCCCTGATTGACGGCAAGCACGTCTCCGCTGATCTGCTCGATCCGCCGCGCGATTCCGTAGCCGTGCAGCGGTCCCAGAACCTCAAGAGTCTTGAGGATCATGAGCGCCAAAGTACCTTGCTGAACGTCGACCTTGTGTCCCATAGGTATAGATGTTGGTTACCAACAGGGAGGGTGACATATTTTCTGTGGGAAAGCAACAGGAGAGAAACAAGCCACGGCTACAATGATGCTGCTTCAGAAAAGTAAGCCAGTTCGTGTATGGTCGGCAAGCCGAAAGTTACCTCCGCGGAGCCAGTCGGCATGTTGACCCTCGTCGCCACCGCCCCGGCTCGGACCCGACTCGTCTCCACCAGGAATTCAACATCCTATTCCCCGTCGGTTGACTTCCCGTCTTTTCCCCGACTATCGTTCGTCGCTATGAACGTCATTAAGGCCACGCGCCGCTACGAAGAGTGGCTCGCCGAACGCACGGGGATCGTCAAAAAGGATCTCCGCCTCAAGCACTCCGCCATGAAGGCGGCCATCTTCCCGTTCCTCCGTGCGACCTACTATCGCTGGGCTCAACTCTGGCCCGACACTTGCCCCAATCTCGCAAAAGCTCCGCGCGCTCTCGCTGTTGGCGATCTTCACGTCGAAAATTTCGGCACTTGGCGCGACATTGAAGGCCGCCTGATCTGGGGTGTGAACGACTTCGATGAAGCCTACCCGCTCGCCTACACCAACGACCTTGTTCGCCTCGCGGTCAGCGTTCATCTTGCCGCCGACGCCGGGCACCTTCCCCTGCAGCGGGAAGAGACTTGCGAAGCCATCCTCGAAGGCTATCGCGACGGATTGCAGCATGGCGGTCTGCCTTTCGTCCTGGGAGAGCGACATGTCTGGCTGCGTCAGATCGCTGAGGGCGAACTGCGAGATCCCGTCCGCTTCTGGGCAAAAATGGATGCTTTGCCCACCTACAAGGGAGACATCCCGCTGAGCGCAATCGATGCGCTTGAGCACCTCATGCCGGCCCGCGACCTCAAGTACCGGTTGGCTCATCGTGTGGCCGGATTGGGCAGCCTGGGGCGTTCCCGCTACGTCGCCCTCGCTGACTGGAACGGTGGCAAGATCGCCCGCGAGGCGAAAGCTTTGGTCGCGTCCGCCTGCTATTGGGCGGAGGGCCAGAAAGGCTCGTCCGAGATTTTGTATCAGACGGTCATCAGTCGCGCCATCCGTTGCCCCGATCCCTTTGTGCAACTCCGCGGACGCTGGATCGTGCGTCGCCTCAGTCCGCACTGTTCGCGCATCGAACTTACCCAGATGAAAGCCCAGGGAAAGGAGATCCGCTTACTTCATTCCATGGGATGGGAGACGGCCAACATCCACCTGGAAACCCGGAACGCAACCAAGCCCATTCTGCGTCATATGAACAAACAAAGAGGGAAATGGCTGCACGAGGCGAGTGCCGCGATGTTGAAGGTTGTGCGCGACGATTGGAAGACGTGGAAAAAGCAAGGCTACGAATAGTGGGAAACTCAGGCCACACCACTTTGCGCGGCTGCTGCGGCAACGGTCGTGACCGGTCGCTTCAGCGGCTCCAGTGCCACCCCACGCTCACGATCATAGACCAGTGTCCACTGGATCGCGCACTCATCGCACAGCCAGTAGTGTTCCACCTGCCATTGCTGTTGCCGTGCCCGGACAAACGGTGGAACCGCGGAGACTCCCGGCTTCATCAAACGACCTGTCTCCACCAGGAACAACTTGCCTTCGCGCAACCGGAGAAAAGGTTTGTGGCACTCTGCATTGGCACAATGGCTGAGCATGACGATGATTCTTTCCACTCTCTCGAAAACACTTCGGACAGCTCTCAAATTCGAATCAGATTGCACCTCATGTGCCACAGCGTCTAGGGGTCGCACTAACGGCGTTCTTCTCGGTAGTCGCGCTGCCGACGTAGGAAGCAACACCCCGTTCTGCCGACTATTCGGCATTACTGCCGATCCCGCGTTCCTCGTGCCTTGCATCCACTGAAACGCGGCAGCTACCATTCTTTTGTATGCCGAAGGTGCTCGTCTGTCCGCCAAATTATTTCGATGTCGTCGATCAGAAAAACCCATACATGTTTCCAGATCACGCGATCGACAGAGTCAAAGCCCGCACCCAGTGGCAGAATCTCTGTAGTGTTTTGCAACAAATCGGATGTGAGGTTGAAGCGATCGATCCGGTTGAAGGACTCGAAGACATGGTCTTCGCTGCCAACCAGGTTTTTGTCGGCGAGAAATCGGGATACGGAAAATTCGTGGTCCCCAGTCACATGGTGTACTCTTCCCGCCAGCGCGAGGTCCCGTTCTACGCTGAGTGGTATCGCTCTCACGACTATCGCGTCATCGAAATCGATTTCGGCCAAGACTACCTCGAGGGCCACGGCGATTTGCTCTGGCATCCCGACGGATCCCGCATCTATGGCGCTTACGGTTTCCGTAGTACTCGTGGCGGCATCGAGAAATTCGCCGCCGCCATGTCCGAAATGGGAATCCCCGTCGTGCCCCTCGAGTTAACCGATCCCTATTGCTATCACCTCGACACTTGCCTCTGCCCATTGAACAATGAAGCCGCTCTGATCTTCGCCGGAGCTTTCTCCGCCGATGCGCTCGCTGCCATTCACAAAAACTGGACCCGAATTCATCTCCTCGATGCCAACGAAGCGCACCACTTCATGGGAAACGGCATCGTCGTCAACGGTCGCTACATCACCCCGCACTTGACTCCCCAGCTGGAAAATATCCTTCACCAGGAAAGCCTGACCCCGGTCGTGGTCGAGACATCCGAATTCGAAAAAGCAGGCGGCAGCTGCTTCTGCATGAAGACATTCCTTCCGTAACTCCGACACCCGAGGGGCCCCGCCCTTGTCGCGTTTTGTGCGACAGGGTGGGGTTTTTGACTTTCTGTCGGAAGTCCATACCACTAGAAGGTGCCCACCTTCTAGAATCTTTGATAGGAGAGTTTGAAAGGGCGCGGCTTAAGCCGCGCCGTCTCAGACAGGAAATGCACAGGGCTTTAGCCCCTGAGGGGAAGCACCTTTTCCAGCAACTGCATTTAAGACCAGCTCAACTTTGAAGGAGAGGACCGCCCAACGAACCGCCAAAGCTCCAGCCGCAAAGCGGCGGAATGTGAAAGCCCGGCACGCAGTGCCGGGTGAGCTGTCAAAACCCCAGAGTTCTGTAGCTCCTGTACACGAATCGATCCCCCCGCAATTCATGCCCGGTGGAAACGAGTTGCAGTGTCGCCTGATTCGGAAACTTGCGCCGATGGGCTCCCAACCAACTGTCTTGAAGGATTCTCAACACCTCGTCCATCGTGAGTCCGTCTGCGATGCGATCAGCCAGCAACCTGCCGCACGTCGGAGGAAAAACCTCTAACTCGCTGTCCTTGAACTCACCAAACCCCAGATTCGCAACAAGGTCAATGGGCTTTGCAGCAGCCTGATACTTCTCAAACGCCCTCGCGACCTTCGTGTCCGATGACAACAAATCCTCAACCCGTTTTCGATCATCAGGTGAAAGCGCTCGAGCGAGCGAGGCATCGCAACACTGATGAAAAAAAGACCTCCGCCACGAATCATTCACCAGCCGACAGCAAAAAAGAAGGCTGCGCCCCGGGGGGTTCAGTTCCTCGTCCAGCGACCACCGATCGTCCGTGAACCCGCTAAGGACGCGGTAGACCTTCCAGATTCCCGGCCACAGTGATGGGACTCGGATCCAATCGCCAGCTGCAATGGAAGTCACGCCTGCGATTCTACGGGGATCGAGGCCTATACCGCACCTCGCGCTACTGGACGCCGATCCTCATCCCACACCTCGCATCTTTTGCGATACCCTCTACCTTCGCGTGAAAATCCTCTACGTCTCCCAATACTTCCCGCCCGAGATGGGTGCCCCTGCTGCACGCGCGACCGAACTCGCCCACCCTTGCTCGGACGCCGGTCACAAAGTCTCGGTCCTCACCGGATTTCCCAACCACCCCACCGGCGTCGTTCCACCGGAATGGCGCACTCGTTTGCGCCACCTCACGTATCAAGAAAAAATCGGCGGCGTCGATGTCTTCCGCACCTGGCTCTGGCCCCTGCCCAACGCAAGTCGTCCTGTGGTCGTCCTGTGATCGTTGGCGTCGGTGGTCAGGCGCGCCAGATCGTTGAAGAAGCATCTGCCGGAATCGTGATCGAGCCGGGAAATTCCGACGCGCTCGTAGTGCAGCCGCGACGAACCAGTCCCATACCCGACTTCATCGGGGGATCCCTAACCGTCTGGATGAATTTTGAAGAGCCGTTTAGCAAAGCAAAATGAAGTTGTACCCCGCAATTCATGCACCTCTGGCTTAGTTTTCCACAGGTTTTTCCGTCGCCTCTCATTGCAAGTCCCAATCTGGTGCTGATAAAGTCGGTGGCTGTCTTTACCCGGAATCATTGCTTTCACTTTTGGTAGCTAGGTCTCGCTGCCATACTTGCAGTCCAAGTGCTCTTTGGTCGCCTGTGTCTGTCGAGGTGGCGTAGTTGACCCTAATTTGTCTGGGCCTGTTCTTTACCGGTCTGCTTTCGGCGTTCGTCCTGACGAAGTACGTGCGCGATTTCGCGATTGCCCACGGCTTCGTCGCCGTTCCTACGCAAGAACGCCACTTGCACTCCAGCCCTCTGCCGCGTCTGGGCGGAGTAGCGATCTTCTTGAGCTTTTGTTCTTGCATGGCCATCGTAGCTCTCTGGGCCGTGCGTTATCCCGCCCTACATTCACCGTACTTTTTGAAGACGTTGACCACCATCTTTATACCCGCGGCCATCGTCTTCCTGCTCGGTGTCTATGACGATCTTCGCGGAGTCGGCCCCTATGTGAAATTCACGGTGCAGGGAATTGCCGCCGCGATGTTGTACGCCGGCGGTCTGCGCATCGTGAATATCCCCGTACTGCTCGGCGACCGCGTCCTCCCCTGGTACGTTGGTTTCGCTGCGACGATCCTCTGGGTTCTGGCAATTACCAATGCCTTTAACCTGATCGATGGTCTCGACGGCCTGGCCGCCGGATCCGCTCTGTTCTCCACGATGGTCGTCTTCACAGTTGCGCTCCTGCATGGCCCCGCGCTCGTCGAAGTCATGACCATCGCCCTCGCTGGTGCGATCCTGGGATTTCTGCGCTACAACTTCAATCCTGCGACCATCTTTCTGGGTGATTCTGGCAGCTTGCTGATTGGTTTCCTGCTCAGCGCCCTCGCACTCTATGGTGCGCAAAAGGCGCCTACCATCGTTGCCGTCGCGATTCCCATCGTCTCCTTCGGTTTGCCGATTCTTGAAACGGTTCTGTCGGTGATCCGGCGCCTCATCAGCGGACGACCCGTCTTCACCGCCGACCGTGAGCACATCCATCACAAGCTCTTGCAGCACGGCATGACTCACCGCCAGGTCGTGATTGTTCTTTACGCAGTTTCGGCCTGTTTCGCGATGCTCAGCTTGTTCCTGTTGTGGCCGACCGGAAGCTCACTCGGCCTCGTGCTCGCCGTCTTGGGAATCGGAATCTGGATCGGTGTTCAGCACCTTGGCTATCTCGAATTCGGTGAATTGGCCCGCGTCGCCCACCGTACCCTCAACCAGCCCCAGATTTTCGTCCACAATCTGGCCGTCCGCCGCGCCACGGAGGAATTCAAAGTCGCTCGCGATTACGATCAGGTTCGCCGGATTCTCCTCGCGGCCTTCGGCAGCAACGACTTCGATGGTTTCGAATTGAGTGTCGCGATGCTTCCCGGAGAAATTGGCGCCGTGGAATCGCTCGATGCCCCGGCCGCGCGCCGATCCAGTCATTCCTTCCATTGGAACAAGCCAGGGCGGGCCAACAGTCTTAACGATTCTTCCGCCTGGACCATCGCGCTCGATCTCCTCAGTTCCTCCAATCGCCACCGTGGAACCCTGACCGTATACCGACTCTATTCCACCCGCGATCTGCAACTTGATGTCAATCTCCTGACTGCAGCCTTCCCCACCGCTCTCGCCGACGCGCTCGACCGGACGCTTGTCCATTCTCCAGAAGTTATCGCTCTAACCGAGCACGACACATCGCTCGTCACCGCTCAAGCTGGATAAACTGTCCCCTGAACCCCTAGCCCCTGATCTCTATCCCAAATACAATTCTCGCTTGCCTCAACCCATGCACATACTCCACGTTGTCGGCGCACGCCCTAACTTCATGAAAGCCGCGCCCGTTCTGCGCGCCCTGCGTACTTACCCTGAAGTTCGCCAGAGCCTCGCTCACACCGGCCAGCACTACGACGCCGCCATGTCGGATGTTTTTTTTCAGCAACTCGGAATGCCCGATCCGGATTGCAATCTCGGGGTCGGCTCCGGCACCCACACTCACCAGACCTCCGCCGTCATGCAGGCATTTGAGCCCGTGCTGCAAGAGCGCAAGCCGGACCTTGTTCTCGTCTACGGCGATGTCAACTCGACCCTTGCCGCTGCTCTGGTGTGCTCCAAACTGGGCGTCCATGTCGGACACGTCGAAGCCGGCCTTCGCTCCCGCGATCGCAGCATGCCCGAGGAAATCAACCGCCTTCTCACCGATCAACTCTCGGATCTTTTGTTCACTCCCTCGGCAGACGGTGACGAGAATCTCCTGCGCGAAGGCATCGAATCATCCAAGATCCACCGCGTCGGCAACGTGATGATCGATTCCCTCGCTCGCCTCATCGCCAGTGCCGACAAATATTTCCCCGCCGACGTGACTCCGCCCTACGCACTGGTCACGCTGCACCGCCCTTCGAACGTGGATGACCTCCCCCGGGCTGAGCGACTTGCTCTTGGCGCTCTCAGAGCTCAGCACGCAATTAGGTGTTCTGTTCCCAGTCCACCCCCGTACCCGCCAGCGCTTAAGAGAAGCGGAACCCTCCACGGCTTTTGTGGTCAAGCGAAGTGAAGCGAGCGCCCAGGGCAAGAGACTCGAACCATTCTCTGCGCAGATGTTCACAAGTCCGCGTCTCCGCCTGCTCGATCCTCTCCCCTATCTCGAATTCATCGCCCTGCAGCGCCGTGCCGCAGTCGTGATCACCGACTCCGGAGGAATCCAGGAAGAAACAAGTTTCCTCGGTGTCCCATGTCTAACCGTCCGAGAAAATACCGAACGTCCCATCACATTGACGATGGGGACGAATCAATTAGTAGGAAGAGACCTGAAGAAACTGCGCGCTGCCGTCGAGAGAACTCTGAATTCCACCTCGGGACGATTAAAGCCACCGGATCGGGCCAGAATACCTCTGTGGGACGGCCATGCCGCCGAACGCATCGCACAAATTATCGTGAATCGCTAAGCCTAGCCGCGTGAGTGCTCAATATATTGACGCCGCTCGTGTGTACTCCCGGTGTTCGAGTTACGCGTGGTTAATGGACGTATACGTTGTGAGGTGGGCGGCACATGTTGGAAACAGCCGCGGAGTCTCGACCACGGAGCGTACCGAGACAGCCGCGAAGCGGCGAAAGAATGCAGCCCACGGCGCAAGGCGTCGGTCGTACGATCGAAAACAGGAAGCTCCGAAGGAGCGAAAGAGACGCACCCACGCACTACAACGCGCAGGCGGCATTAACAGGCCAGTGAGGGACTACAACTTCGCGCTAGCGTAAGAATTGATTTCGCAGTTCAAGCAAACTTCTTCAAAAGCCGGTGTGGTCCATTCCATGATTTCCCCCAGCGGTCCAAGTGTGGACCCTGAAATATTCGCCTAGGATATCCGACTCAGAGGATGAAAGCAATACGCGAAAGTCCTTGTCCTCGGCGGTGCTTTAAGTCGTTTCTTCTGAAGCAGATTCCAAAGTTCACCGGATTTTGTACCTCCCCGAACTTCTCACTGGGTTTAAGCCCTCTTTTCCACACCAGGAACCACTCCCGATACTTTTTGTGCTCTCTCCCCCTATTTACTTTCATCTCCACCATTTTATGGAAGCGAGGGTTCTGCAATCATGTTCCGCAACACTGCTTATGTTACGACTTTCAAGGACGTCAACTTTGTCCCCTTGCAGTCCGCCACATTCTGCGTGCAGTGCGAGATGATCAGCGCCAATCCCCGTTCTTATTGTCTGGCTTGCGGCAGCCAGGCACTGATTGGACTCTCTCGCGTCCTTGGCGGCTCACTCCGCCATCAGCAGACTGCGCACCTCATCACCGATTCCGAGCTCGACAGTCTCGTGCGCGATCTGCTCCGTACTGTGCCAATCCCTGACTTCCACAGCGCGGAAGAACACTCGCGCATGCCTTCGCTCGCCCAGCGGAGCCAGCTTCGCCTGGCCAATGCCGCGCACCCGGCCTCCGGATTCCCCGCCGTCCACGCGCCCGAAGACGTCGAGATTCACGCCGCTGAACTCGATCTCGAGCCCGCGATCAGCGCCATCACCGAACGCGCCCAGCATCTGACCGGTGCCACCGGGGCCGCTATCGCTCTGCGCGCCGGCGACGAAATCGTTTGCCGCGCCCGCACTGGCCGTACCGCTCCCGATCTTGGTGTGCGCCTCCAGACCGATGCCGGCATCTCCGCCGAAGCCGTCCGTTCCGGCGAGATCATGCTCTGTCACGATGCCGAGCGCAATCCCCGCGTCGATCTCGCCAGCTGCCGCCGCCTGGGAGTCCGCTCCATCCTGGTCTCCCCCCTGCGCCACTACCGCCGTACTCTTGGGGTTTTCGAAGTCCTTTCGTCCTCCCCCGGAGCCTTCGACCAGGGCGATGTGGCCACCATGCAGCTTCTCTCGAGCATGATGGTAGCCGCCATTTCGCGCATTTCCGCTATCCATCGAACCGAGTCGCTCCGTCGAGCAGGCTAACCCCTAATACCGAGGTTGCCCCATCCTCGTCCTGGCGTTCTTGGCGGGACAGGGTGGGGAGTTTGACTTTCTGAAGGGTCGGGAGTTCCAAGGGACAAATCGAAAACCAGAATTGCCAAGGTCCGAGGTCCGACTCCAATTCCGGTCCCCCGCCCCATAATGCTAACTTAAGAATTCCTTCAGGTTCCCTCGTTAGATGCTCCGGCGGATTTGCGCCAACTTTCTGACCCAAGCCATAGCGCGAGCAACCCCAGCTACCACGTTGAGTTGCTGTACCAACGCAGGACCCTGAGAGCGCGCAGTGTGTTCCAGCGGCTTGCCCGGCCGACCACGGTCTCCATCTCCAATGGAATCCGTTCGCGATGAAGAAGGTTGAGCGGCCAGCGGCCGTTCTGGTGGCGGCGCTCGATCACGGTTTTGATGGCCTCATGGGCACGGTTGTCGGCCTTAATTCCTGCGTTCCGCAGATAGTCGAGTCCGCGCAAGACGTCGTAATGCCAAAACGTCGGGAACGTGAAGTGGAGCCAGCGTTTGTCGATGACCTCGCCGGTTCGAAGCGAGCGGAACATACGGCGCTCAAGCAGATAGTTTTCGGCCCTCTGACGGGCCTTGCTGACCGCCGCCGATTTGCGCCCTGCTCGTTCGTAATCGAGTAAACCTTCGAGCACGCAGATGGTGGAATGGAACGAAGAGCGTCGGCTTTTGGGTCTTTTTGGGTTTTCAAGCACTGCTTCGCAGTTCCAGCCACCATCTTCGAGCTGCTCAATCAGAAGCTGACGGACCAGCGCGTCGTTCGGCTCTTTGAAATACGCGCCGATACCGAGGACTCTGCCGTTGATGCAGGGCTCCGTCTCGCCGTGAAGAAAAGGCCCGTTGTTGTGATACTTAAACACGAGCCGCTTATCAACGCGGTCGATCATTTTGCGTGCCTGCTTGCTGGCCGGATCGAGACCGAGGTCCTTCAAGACGACGAGAGCGTACAAGGTAAGAAGCAAGCCTGGGTCTTCCTTCGGCCCGGCCCAGTTACCCGCAGGAGCTTGGAGGGCGAGAAGTCGGGCTCCCCAGCCTTCGGTTGCGACGCGAGACCGCTCGGCCGCAATCTCATTGGGGGTTGCACCGGTGAGGTCCCTCATGACCTGCCAGCGGATGGCCGGGTCAGAATCGAGGAGCCATTTGAGAGGGACGGGCCGGAATGCGTAATCCTGTAGCCGCATTGATGTGTTTATAGCAGGTGTATCGCAGCTTTTTCCCGGTATCCAACCGTGTTCGCATTGGTTCCTGCGTGCAGCAGAACCCAGGCAAGAGACCCTCTGGGCGGATGTCGGCAAACCGGAAGTAGCCTCTGGGAAACTGGCCAACAGGGTCAACGTCCAGACCGACCTTAAGTTAGAAGTGCTTATATCCTCTCCGCCCCGAAGCCTGATACCAAGCACTTCCGGCGTATCTTCCTTGCATACTTTTCCACAACTCCGCGCTAATATGGTGCAGCATAAATTCCGGGCCCTTTTCCATGGTCGCGATCACGTCGCCCCTGCAACCCGCGTTGTCGAACCGTCGTCGACGCGTACGGCACAAAATTCAGACGCCCGCCTACGCTACCTTCTGCGGCGAGCCCCATGGCGGGATGCTTGATCTCCATGAGATCCTCAACATCAGCGAAGATGGCGTGGCCATTCAGTGTCACTCTCCTCTGGAAGTAAAAAAACGTATCGAGTTATGTCTCGATCTCGCTGATTGCCCCGCGCAGATTGTCACCGCCGGTGAGGTTGTTTGGTCGAACGATTCCGGACGCACGGGACTTCGCTTCTCTGCGCTGCCTCATGACTCACTTTCTCGACTGCGAGAATGGCTCTTTATCAACGTGATGGCCGGCGTCGCGAACAGCGAAGTCGAACTCCTTCCACGAGACACTCCCAAGCCGGGCTACACCGACACACTGGCAGCGGTGACCGTCGTGCAACGCCAGGTGGAAGCGCTCGGTTCCGATTTCACTGCTGCTCTACACTTGATCGCCGAACGCGCCCAATCGCTGGTTCGAGCCTCCGGCACAGCCATTGCTCTCGCGGATGCCACGCCTGACTTCATGATCTGCCGCGCGAGATCTGGTTCCGATGCGCCTCCCGTCGGCGCGCGCCTGCATGTGGGTTCCGGCTTCTCCGGCGAATGTGTTCAAACGGGCAGGCTGCTGCGATGCGATGATACTGAAGTCGATCACCGCGTAGATCCCGAAAGTTGCCGCGCTCTGGGGATTCGTTCCATCCTGGCTGTGCCTGTCCGCGCAGGCGCAAAATCCATCGGCCTCATCGAAGCGTTTTCGCCAGAGCCGAACAATTTCTCCGAGTCCGATCAGAGAGTGCTCCTGAAATTCGCCGACACCGTTCGCGACGCCGCCACCCGCGCCGCTCGCGCTCAGAATCTGCCCTTCGCCGATACTGACCCCGACCACTTCGACGCTCCGCAAGGGAGTGTTTTATTTGCCTCAGCCGACGCCGAACCGAAAGAAAAAAAAGAGAATCCAGTCGAACAGAAAGATGCTTTGTCCAACATCAGTCTGCCGCGTTCCTATCTCTTGCTTCTGACTCTGGCGGCGGCTTTAATCTCCATGACTCTGGGTGTGCTCAGCGCTCCGTGGATTCAATTAAGCGCGGTGCCCTGGATGACGCAAAAGATTCGCGCCCGCAAAAACGCGCAATTGCAAACTGTCCTCGCCTCCTCGAAAGCTCCGACCCCGACTGCTGCTTCTGGGATTGAAACCGCATCGTTAGAACAACTCAAGCAGATGGCGAACAAGGGTGATCCCAACGCTCAAAATGCGCTGGGCCTGCATTACGCTACCGGTGACGGCGTCGAACTGAACGAGCAGGAAGCGATTCGCTGGTTCATTAAAGCCGCGGAGCAGGGCAACGTCCTTGCTCAGTCGAAACTAGGTTCCATCTATTTCAGCGGTCGCGGAGTACCGCAAGACCCCAACCGCGCTTACTTCTGGATGGCCGTAGCCCGCCTGAATGGCGACGACGCCAGCAAGACACTGGCCCCATTTGTGCGTTCCAGGCTGACCCGGGCACAGGTCGCTGCGATCGAACAGAATGCCAGCATCTGGCTCCAGCAGCATAGCGCACAACGAAAGCCGTCAGCTGCCCAGGCAAAAGCGAATCTATAACAGCGAATCTGTAACAATGAACGGTAGCGCCGGCGTCCCGCCGGGTGTGGCGGGGGCGTCTCTCGCCCAAGCAGGAATTTCTCTTGCGCTTGCCCGACGCCTCATAACGGACATCGCTGTCCATTACCGCACACTACAAATTCTGGCTAACATGGTCGTCTCGCCGGTTGATGCAAGCTTTTCAACGGCATAGCCTCTTTCATCCCTCAACCGACCGATGGTCCGAGATTTGCAACATCTAGACCGCTGAACCTCAGAGCCGTAGGGTTTTCTATGCTGACCTTACTTCAAGACTTACGCTTCTCTCTCCGGCAATTGCGAAAGTCCCCGGGATTCACCATCACCGCGGTTCTGACGCTGGCCATGGCGATCGGCGCAAACGCAGTAGTTTTTAGTGTGATGAACGGCCTAATCCTCCGTCCGCTGAATGTGCCCCAGGCCAAGACCCTCTACTCCGTCGAGAACTCGGGCGACATTCTCGGTCACTCGTATCCTGACTATCTTGATCTGCGCGACCGCAACCGTAGCTTCGACGATTTGGCAGGTTACGGCATCACTCAGGCGGCGTTGAATACCGGTGAAGGTCCAACCCCATTCTGGGGCGTGGAAGCAAGTGGAAATTATTTCGACGCACTACAGATTCAGCCTTATCTCGGCCGTTTCTTCCATGCCTCCGACGAGCATGGTCCCAACAGCGCCCCCTACATCGTGCTCAGCTACGCGTATTGGCACAGCCATTTTCACGATGAACGTGGCGTCGTGGGCCGAATCGTTCGGTTGAACAATCATCCCTTCACGATTCTCGGCGTCACGCCGCCAGGATTTCGCGGCACCTTGGTATTTTTCTCTCCCGAGTTCTTCGCGCCGGTGGTGAACCAGGAGCAAGTAGAAGGCTGGAACGGCCTGGCTGATCGTTCAAACCGTTCGGTTCTCGGAGTGATGGGACATTTGAAGGCGGGAGTCAGCCTGGCCCAGGCAACCACCGACCTGAACTCGATTCGCTCATATCTCGAGAAGACCTATCCCAGGGAAGAAACCAGGACGCCTCTTTCATTGGCGCGTCCAGGTCTTTTGGGCGATCAGTTCAGCCGCCCGTTTCAGGCATTCCTCGGAGGGTTGATGCTGTTGGCAGGACTCATTCTGCTGGCGGCATGTGCCAACCTCGGCAGCCTGTTCGCTGCGCGCGCCGCTGATCGTTCCCGCGAAGTTGCGCTGCGATTGGCACTCGGCTCCAGCCGCAAACGTATTCTCCGCGGGCTGTTTACCGAGGCTGTGCTGATTTCGCTCGCTGGCGGTACCTTCGGACTGTGGCTCAGCGTTTTGCTGTTGCGCCGGCTGAGCGATTGGCAGCCGTTTGGCAACTTCCCCATGCACGCGCCGGTCACACCCGACGCCACCGTTTATGCCATTGCTTTGGTTCTAAGCGTAGTCAGCGGATTGCTGTTCGGTTCCGTCCCTCTGCGACAGGTGCTTCACGCGACGCCCTATGAGGTCGTGAAGTCAGGAACAACCGGCACAGTGGGCCGGCGCATGACTGCTCGCGACGTATTGCTGGCGGTGCAAATCGCGATCTGTGCAGTGCTGGTCACGTCCTCCATGGTTGCCGTGCGTGGTTTGGCCCACGCGCTCCACAGCAATTTCGGTTTTCAAACGCAGAATTCCGTGCTGGTAGGCGCTGATCTCAGCATGTCCGGTTACAGCGGCGACCGCTTGGCCGTGATGCAGAAACGCATGCTCGATGCCATCGCAGCGATTCCTGACGTTGAGTCCGTTGGATTGACTGACGAGCTACTCTTGAATGACACCAATACTTCGAATATCTTTGACGATCAAACCACAGATCTGCGTCCGTCGAATCCTGCCGCAACTGCCTTCCTCTACCACATTTCTCCCGAGTACCTTAAGGCCGAGGGCACAACGCTGCAGGCTGGCCGGTCTTTCACCTGGCATGACGACCAACATTCCCCACGGGTTGCCATCGTGAATCCGGAGCTTGCGCGCAAAATGTTTGGCTCTGTGCAAGGCGCAATCGGCGGCTATGTCAAATTGCCCGATGGAAGTCGTGTGCAGGTTGTGGGCATTACAGAAAATGGAAAATACGGAACTCTGACTGAAGATCCACAAGCGGCGATGTTTCTTCCTATCCTGCAGTGGCCCTCCAACTCCCGATGGCTGGTGGTGCGTTCGAGCCGCAATCCACAGCAACTCGGCCCCGCCATAACCAGCACTCTTCACCAACTGGACGCATCGCTTCCGGTCAGCATTGAATCGCGTTACGACGAAATGGCCACCTCTCTATTCCCCGCGCAAATGGCGACTCTGGCGCTAGGCGTCATGGGGGGAATGGGCGCCGTGCTCGCAGTAACCGGCATCTTTGGCATGGCGGCCTACTCGGTCAGCAAGCGTCTTCGCGAATTAGGAATTCGTGTCGCGCTGGGCGCGCAACGCAAGGAAGTGTTGAAGGCAGCCTTGAGCCGTCCTGTCAAATTGTTGGCCTACGGTTCCGTTGCAGGATTGCTCCTCGGACTTCTCGCCAGCCGTGTGCTCGCCCTAATCGTGTATCACGCAACTCCTCGCGATCCGGTCGTATTAGCCGCAGTGGTCTTCGCCATGGCATTGCTGGGCCTCCTGGCCACGTGGATCCCAGCCCGCCGCGCTCTCTCCGTGAATCCCATGATCTTGCTCCGCGACGAATGACCGGTCTTAAAGTAATGTGAGTCAGACTCAGATCTGGTGTTTGACTCTAAGGGAGGCCGCTGGTGTGAAGCCGCAAAGCGGCGCAAGCCGTGGGTAAAAACGTGGAATTCGAGCGAGCCGCGTAGCGGCGAAAGAAAAAGTCCCCACGTACATATTAACGACCAAATGTCCGACACCCGATCCTAATCCCTGACCCCTGACCCCTGACTCGGCGCTAAAATAAGTCCAGAGGTCCCCCGTGCCCACCCTGCGCGACGTTCTCGACCAGAGAGTCCGCGAAGCCGATCCGAGCCTGGTCGCAAATCTCGGCAACAACCGCGTCCGCTGTTTCTCCTGCGGCCACTGTTGTCCAATCTCCGACGGTCAGTCCGGAGTCTGCAAAGTCCGCTTCAATCGCGGCGGCAAACTCTACGTCCCCTGGGGATACACCGCCGGCATGCAATGCGATCCCATCGAGAAGAAGCCGTTCTTCCACGCTTATCCCGGCGCTCTCGCCTACAGCTTCGGCATGCTGGGCTGCGATCTGCATTGCGGATATTGCCAGAACTGGGTGACGTCGCAAGCTCTGCGCGATCCCCACGCCGTTTCGCCGCCCCTTGAAGCCTCTCCTGAAGAGCTGGTTCGCGACGCCGTTGACCAAGGCGCGAAAGTCCTGGTCAGCACCTACAACGAGCCGCTGATCACCAGCGAATGGGCAGTCGCAGTTTTCAAAGAAGCTAAAGCCGCCGGACTTCTTACCGGATTCGTTTCCAACGGCAACGGCACGCCGCAGGTTCTCGACTACGTGCGCCCCTGGCTCGATCTCTACAAGGTGGACCTGAAGAGTTTCGATGATCGCCACTATCACGAACTCGGAGGCCGCATCGCCCCCATCCTCGACAGCATCCGCCGCATTCATGCGATGGGATTGTGGCTCGAGATCGTCACGCTGCTCATCCCCAATTTCAACGACTCCGACGACGAACTCCGCAAACTCACCGACTTCGTTGCCAGCGTTTCCCCCGATATCCCGTGGCACGTCACCGCCTTCCACACCGACTACAAAATGCAGGGCGATGGCCAGCGAGACACGACGGTCGAAGATTTGTTACGCGCCGCCGAGATCGGGCGCGATGCAGGCCTCCGTTACATCTACGCCGGCAATCTCCCCGGCATGGTCGAAGATTGGGAAGACACGCGCTGCCCCCAGTGCCACAGCACGCTAATCCGCCGCTACGGATACCTAATCGCAGACTACCGCCTGACTCTTCAAGGCCGCTGCCCCAACTGTGCTCACCAGATCCCCGGCCGCTGGGCCCCTGAATTCGACGGCCAGATCACGTCGCGTCCTTTCGTGCCGCACAAGCGCGTTCGATTGTTTACAATCACAAGTCGCTAACGAAGCACCCTAACGAATCGCGTAGAGACAGCCGCCTCGGCTGTCCGGCCAGGGCGAAAGCCCGGCCGAACTACCACGGGCTCAGCATGCGAATACGCATCACATTCACAACAGCGCTGGCGACACTTCTCCTCACCTCCTGCTCCCCCCGCGACTTCCTCACCCGCCGCCTGGCCAGCGATCTAATCTCCGCCTCCTCCGAACTCAAAACGCCTCAGCGCTTTGTCCTGCGCACCGGCATAGTTGCCAGCAAGGATTACCCCTCGCCCGAATATCTCGTCCTTCAACATCACGCCTGGATCTCCGCCAACCCCGCGCCGTGCCCTCGCGATCTCGCTCCGCCGCCCTGCTGGGACATACTGTTAACCCCCTCCGGAGTCGATGCTGTCCGCACCGCAATGCCCACCGACCAGGGCGGAGGTTCGTTGCTCGCGATTCCTGTCGCCAGAAGGGAACTGGTCGGAGTCAACGGAATCGCCAAACAGGGCAACTTCGCCGACGTCGATTTCACCTGGCGATGGCTCCCGCTGAATGAAATCGGCGCCGCGCTCTACTCTGGCGATGTGCACTACAAATCCGTCGTCGGATTTCGCAATTACGATGACGGCTGGCGCATGATCGAAGGCGCTCCGCGCTCCGTCCAGTCCATGGACGACGCACTGAAAAACGCCGAGCCGATTCCGTGAGCAACTCCACAGAATCCGCTCTGTGGACCTTCCTTCACTCACGATTGCTAGGCGGTCAGCGCATTCGAGCAATGGCGATCATTCTCGTTTTCTGCTTGTGGAGTGTCTGTCTAGTCGACTATGCCAAGCCCGGAATCATCGACCGTGCTGGCAACATAAAGTTCCAGGATTTTCTTCAATTCCCCATCTCAGCCCGCCTGATCGCCAGCGGCCACGCCGATCAACTCTATGATGACCAAGTTCTAGCCCGAGAGATACATGCCACCATCGGCCGCGACACCAGTGTTTACCTCCAGTACTTCTACGGCCCCCAAGTTGCGCTCCCCTTCATCCCTCTTGCATCGCTACCGTTCCTGGCGCAAGCAGCGATCTGGGTCGCACTTTCTCTCCTGATGTATTTCGTTTGCATCTACCTCATCCTGAAGCGATGCGCTGCCCTCCGTCCATTTCGCGCGCTGGTTGCCATCTGTGCACTGGCCTACCCGCCGCTGTTTCATTTCTTTATGCGCGGTCAGCTTTCTGTGGTCCTGCTGGTCTGTTTCACTGCCGCGTATCTGGCTTTTTTTTCAGAGCGTGATTTCCTGGCCGGCGTAACTCTCGGCCTTCTCGCATTCAAGCCGCAATTTCTGGTGGCCATCCCGTTAATCCTGCTTTTAGCGCAGGCCTGGAAGGCTCTCGCCGGAGTTGTGATCTCCGCCGCAACGCAACTCGCCCTGACGTCGCTGTACTTCGGCCGCGACGTCATGCAAGCGTACTTCGCGAGACTGCTCCACAGCGCCAGCCATCCGGGCTCAACCGAACTGATCTTCTCTCCCATCCAGATGCACTCGCTGCACAGCTTCTGGGAACTCCTGATCCCCTCGCGCCCCGGCGTCTGGGCTCTCTACGTGCTGACGTCGTTCGCCGTCACCGGAATCGCGGCCTCCATCTGGAAATCTTCGGCTCCCCTCGCGCTCCGTTTTTCCGCTCTGATGTTCGCCGCCGTCCTGGTGAACCCTCACCTTTACATCTACGACTTGTTGGCGCTGGCCCCGGCGTTTCTGCTGCTCACCGACTGGTCGCTCGATAACCCGCTCCACTCAGCGAAACCTGCCCTCGATGTGTTGTTGTACCTCGCCTTCCTGCTCCCGCTCTTCGGCCCGCTAGCCTATTGGACTCATCTGCAACTCTCCATCGTAGTCTTCGCCGCGCTGTTGTGGACATTGCGACGTCTGCAACTCTCAGAAGAACCGATCCTATCCCGATGAGCAGTGCTCAGCGCGCTCCCCGGATTTTCTCCCCGCTCTCTGCGGTTAAGGTGTTCTTGCTGCCACCGGAACACTCTTGTGGCACTTGCGTTAGTCGAAACCGCCATTGTATAAACCCTTTTCCCTCGGGGGCCCTATGCAAATCCAACGAACCGCGTGCGTCGTCATGATGTTCCTGAGCTGTACCCTATCCATCCTTGCTCAAAAGCCCAAGCTCACACTCGACGACTTCTTCAACTCTGTCAGCTTCCATTCCGTCGAACTCTCTCCCGACGGCAATTCGGTAGTCATCGTCACCGATCGCGCCGATTGGGACCAGCAAATTTTCCGGACCGACCTCTGGCTCTACCAGGACGACGGCAAAGCCGGATCACTGATTCCGCTGACCCAATCCGGCCACGACTCCGACCCCAAGTGGTCCCCCGACGGCAAGTGGATCGCCTTTCTGTCGGAACGCAAGAACCCAGCAGGGAAGAGCGACGATTCCGACTCCGATTCGAAAGACGAAGTCAGCCAGATCTATCTGATCTCCCCTCGCGGCGGTGAAGCCTTCCCCATCACAAAAGGAGAAGACGACGTCCACACCTTCTCCTGGTCCTCCGATTCGCAGACCATCTATTACGCCACGCGTCAACCGTGGAGCAAAGACCAGAAAGATGCATACAAGAAAGAATGGAAGGATGTCGTGCAGTACCGCACCGCCGAACGCGGCGACATGATCTTCGCCCTCGACGTGCCGGCCGCCATAGCCCGCCACGCCTCTGAACCCACAAAAGTAGAAAAGAAAGAAGGCGAGCCCGAGAAGCAGCCCGCCCTCACTCCCGGCACTCGCGCCATCGCGACCATGCCGCTGCGCGTCGACGACCTCGTCACCTCGCCCGATGGCACCAAGCTCGCCTTCGTCAGCAATGCCATCAACCAGCGCCAGGAAAAATACGAAGACGTGGAAATCTACGTGCTGGATGTGGCAGCAAGTGTGGCGCGGGCGCTTTCGCCCGCAACTGCCTCCAGCGAATCAACTGCCGCGGCCCAACCCCGCCGCATCACACACAACGAGGGCGAAGAAGTCCGCCCGCGCTGGGCCAACGATTCCCGCCACATCTTTTTCTCGATCGGCGTCGGAGACGTCTCTGGCCCCTATCGCGACCTGCAGCCGCATCTCTACTGGGTGGATACCGAAAGCGGCAGGATCGAGCAGTGGTCGAAAGATTTCATCGGCCCAGTCGAGCACTACGCCGTCACTGCCTTCAACGTCTTGACCTCCGCCCGCCTCGGCACCGAATCCCAGATCTACGACGCAGAGAAGCCCGCCGACAAACTGCATCGCCTCACCACCTGGCCCGGCACCTACGCCAACATCTCGGCCACGCAGCACGCATCCCGCGTGGCCTTCGTCTACTCCTCGCTCGGTAAGCCCGACGAGGTCTATCTCGCCGACTCCCCCGACAAACTCGCTCAGGCCGTCCCGATCACCTCCTTCAACCAGAAACTTGCCGAGGCCGATCTCCCCCAAGGCAAGCCCTACCAGTGGAAGGCCGACGACGGCACTACGGTCGAAGGCATGCTCATCTATCCTCCCGGCAAATTCGAGCAGAAGTACCTGCCCATGCTCACTTTCATCCACGGAGGCCCCGCCGACGCCGATGGCAACCACTTCGAAGCCGACTGGTATCAGTGGGCTGCGCTAGCCGCCACCAACGGATGGCTGGTCTTCGAACCCAACTACCGCGGCTCGACGGGATACGGCGACAAGTTCCTCCTGCAGATCGTGCCGCAGATCGTCTCGCGCCCCGGCAAAGACATTCTCGAAGGCGTCGACGCCTTGGTGAAAGACGGCTTCGCCGATCCCGAGCGCCTCACCGTCGGCGGCTACAGCTATGGCGGATACATGACCAACTGGCTCATCACCCAGACCACGCGCTTCAAAGCCGCAGTCACGGGCGCCGGCGCCGTCGAGCACATCGGCAACTGGGGCAACGACGACACAACTTATGACGATGCCTACTTCTTAGGCGGACGTCCCTGGGAAGCCCAGCAGCGCTATCACGACGAAGCCGCCATTTTCCAGATCGACAAAGTGAAAACGCCCACGCACATGGTCGGAGGCGCCAACGACATCCGCGTAGCAGTGCTCGAGGATTATCTGCTGGAGCACGCCCTCTACTCGCTAGGCGTCCCCAACAAACTCCTGATCTTCCCCGGCGAAGGCCACGGCCTGGGCAAAAATCCCTGGCACGGAAAAATCAAAGTCCGTGAGGAACTAAAGTGGCTGGAAAAATACGGCGGCGTCCCATCAGCCGACTAGCACAACTCGTGTGGGGACGGACGCTTTCGTCCGTCCCCGGCCCAGCGCGAAGCGCGGCCGTGAAGCGCCCAATTGTCCGCACCAAGATTCTCGAAACCACATTCCTTAAAATCTTGATTCCAAATATGTTACCCGCAAGATATTACAGACAAAGCACTTAGCGAACCACATGTGTTGGGTAAAGCCCCCATGTCACCCTCTAATGCACTGTCGTCCTGAGGTCGCTGCTTTTGCGACCGAAGGATCTGCTGCACTTCGCAATATCAATGTCCCATGAAAATCGTCGCATTATTGACACATAATAAGTGCACACGTATTATGTGTTAATGAACGTCACGCTTTCCATTGACGACCAACTGGTTTCCCGCGCCCGCAAGAAAGCCGAAGCCATGGGGAAGAGTCTGAACCAGTTGATTCGTGATTACCTGCAGAGCGTCGCCGGCGGGGACAATCCCGAGCGCAGTATTGAGGAATTCAAGCGCCTTTCCGGCCAAGGGCATTCTCGCGGATGGCGCTTCAACCGTGACGAGATGCATGAGCGCTCGTAGCTTCTTCGATACCAACGTCCTGGTCTATGCCGACGACCAGTCTTCCCCCGCAAAGCAGCGCCGCGCCATCGAATTGGTGGCGGAGCATCGCCGGGCCCGCACCGGAGTGGTTTCCCTGCAGGTGTTGCAGGAGTACTTCGTAACCGTCACGCGCAAGCTGAACGTCGATGCCCGCATCGCGCGCCGCAAAGTCGAATTGCTCAGCGAGTTCGACGTCGCAGCCCCGGATGTGAGCGACATACTCGCCGCCATCGACCTCAATCGTCTTCACGGAATCAATTTCTGGGACGCCCTCATCGTGCGCTCCGCCAAGCAGGCCGGATGCAGCTTCTTGTTCTCAGAAGACATGCAAGGACACCGCGAATTCGACGGTGTCCATATCGTCAATCCGTTTGTCAGTTCGGGGAAGAACTAGAGCGAGGCCACGGTCAGCGACCTGACAGACGCGGGCCTTTCTCAATTTCAACAACTCACTTGTCATCCTGAGGAGGGCGCCGTTTGCCCGACGAAGGACCTATGCACCCGCCGGCAGCGCCAGTGCTGCAAGCAAAGTGCAGAGATCCTTCGATCGCACAAGCAGCGACCTCAGGATGACAAGATTTCACCGTCCCGACTCCGGGCAATCCGCATCCATCGAATCCCCTCTCCCCCGGATGCCGAGGCCGCAAATCGTGCCACGCTTCCGGCAACACGTCACACGGATGCCGGCATTCCCGCAACGCCGTGAAACACGAAAAGTTGATGCGAAACGCTTTGTCTCTCTCCGCACTGGTGGCTTCCGGGCTCAGAAGAACCTTCAATCCTTCATTGGGATCGCCGGTGTAATGCGGTTCAAACACCTCATAGCTTGCCCACTCCGGAGGATACGAAGGACCCCGTTGGGCCACCTCAACCCCAGAGATCTACACTACCCGTCAGACCTCATCACCATAAACCTGACGAATGTCCGGACCCACCTCAAAATCGGCTGTCCCACGCTTCATAGTTTTCGAAGCGTCGGCACCACTGGGCCTAAAAGGTAGAGTGTTTTTCGGAGTGGGGTGATGCACGAACGCCGACCGCAGCACGAATCCCCACCCTCGCGATTTTTTCGCCAACTACAGATCGTGAAGCCCCGGATCGAGAGGTGTACCCTAGCCTTTACTTTCTGCGAAAAGACTGCGGCAGAATGGGGACCTTCAGCCAGCCGGTGTCCACGGGGATCTTGCAGCCAGATTCCTTGGCCCAAGGCTCTGGAGTATTTCCCGGAGGCGACGCGTCTCCCGTGTTTCCATATAGAGCGGACGACATTTCAACGTGATACTGGCCGGGCTTTAGACTTACGATGACAAAGAAATACAGAGAGCCGAGATCCGGATGTCCGTCTGCCATCACAAAAAATTCGAGCATTTCACGCTCTTCCGGCCATTCCTCGGGACTGCCGAGCTTTGCTCCGGGGATATCTAGCCAACTCGGACCGTTGCCTTGCGTATCGAGGTTCCAGTTGTAAATCGGGCCGATTGGGGTATAACCGGGTCCGCAGGCGAGCGTCCAGGTTCGCATATACCGTAATGTGTCGTAATGCGAGGCAACATTCTTTCTGTTCTGATCCAGATCAAAATTTCGCTATTCCCGTGCACAAGGTAGCTGGAGGGAGGCATCACAGCCAGAAACGGGCTCAGACCTCACGAAACCATTGGCATTCGGACGGCCCATGATCCGGTCCTGCTTGCTGGGCTCGTATTGAAACGAGACTTGCGGGTCGCTCATGGATCACTCCTTACAAGAGGCGAATGGGCGCTTACTCCTGGAACTGTCTTTCCGACTTAG
>DATMOO010000347.1:0-5481 GCA_035568275.1 Candidatus Sulfotelmatobacter sp. | reverse complement strand
GACGCCGCGAAGCCCACGTCATCAAGCAGGACGATCAGCACGTTGGGTGCGCCTTTGGGTGGGCGCAGAGACTCGATCGGCGGAAACTTTGTATTCGGGTCTTTGGCGTCATAGGTTGTCAGGCCGGTGTGCGGCTGGGATGAAATTGGAAGGATGGCTCGCGAATGCGAGTCGGTTCTCTTGGTGTCTGACATTTGGATTTGTTCCTCCTCAAAGTTTTGATTGCTTAAATTCGGGATTCAGGAACTGTCCCGTACCCGGGCGGCTGCCCAGTCCGCACTTTCCTCACCTTCTGCTGCCAGAGCCCGTTGCCACGATTACCGTTCTCAACGAGTCCTTTGTTCCCTGGCCACGGCCATACTTTTGAGGCTCGGGCATGGTTCGGATTTCAGACACCGGTCACTCATACAGGGACGCAGAACTGCAGAACTGCCTTACAAACAATTGTCTTGGAGGCCGCCAGCAGCGACAACTGGCAAAAGTGACAGGCGGCCGGTTATGCAGTTGAAACATGCTTCAGCCAGCGTTGTCAGGAACCGTCGCGATCCGGAAACGGGCTTCCGAGGAAGTTAGCCGGATTAGAAACGACAAGTCGCTTGTGGAACGCGATGGATTCTCAGTCGTCGGACGAGGAGCAAACCATCAGTAATCCGCCGTGAACGGAGGAACGACAGGCCACCTGAGAATTTGCTGATCAAGTGGTGAAGTCGCGCTGGCAGCGGATCCAACCCGTCAACCATGTGTTTGCTCGGACACTTACCCTTGAACGACGTCGTTGCTATCTTGCGACTGGAGCAATGGACACGTCCCAACGCTCGACGTTGGGCGGCGGGATCAATCAAGCGAGATTTCAGAGGGGACTCGTCAAGAGATTGACGTGGGTACGTCGAATAGCCGCAGGTCATCCCGCAGCACACAGAGCATTTTGTGTCTTCCATCGACCGTGCGTAGGTAGACCTCCGCGCGCTGGTCCGGCACCAGATCTCTACTTCGGCCGCTACCGGATAGCGGTTTCTTTGAGCGCTAGCCCGGTTCGTCGCTGAAAGGCTTTTCGCTTACCAATCCTCATTGCAAAATCAGGAATTTTAATTTCCTATCCTCCTACTATGCAGGCCTTCCGGTCGGGAGGTTAAAGATCTCGTTGCTCTTACCCGGCCGCACGCAAGGGATCGTATTCCGAGTCAAGGGGCACGCGAGCGTGAATCCTGGTACCACGCCTAGGTTGTGATTCGATTGAAAATGTTCCCTTCACTAGTTTCAGTCGCTCTTCCATGCTGGTGAGTCCAAGTCCTTGGCTCTCCTTCGCCACTTTCAGGTCAAAGCCTGAGCCCGGGTCGCTCACTGCGAGATGAATCTCACTTGGTGTCCCCCACAATTCCACTGTGAAGTGCCGCGCCCCACTATGCTTTACCGAGTTCCGAAGGGCTTCTTGCAGCACTCGGAAAAGACAAAGAGAGGTGTCTGGTGGCAAAGCGCTTGGCACATCGTGGCTCTTGAAGTCAGTCTTCACGTTCTGCTGTGCTCCGAACTCATGGCACAAGGCTTTCATAGCGGCCGTGATACCCAGATATTTCAGCTTTGAAGAGTGCAACTCATGCGACAAGGACTGGATATCGATTGCAATCTGCGAGGTATCCTTTTGCAATTCACCAATACTGCCTCTCGCCTCAACACGTAGATCAGGAATTCGCTTCGGGAGTTGCTCTAGCTCATTGGCCAACAGTGCGAGACGTTGACCGATGTCGTCATGAAGCTCTCTGGCGATTCGGGCGCGCTCTTGCTCCTGAGCCGCAATCAACCTGCGATTCATACTTGAGATGGTCCCTTCCGCCTGCTTGCGCTCGGTCACATCAATGCCAATCCCAATGTAACCGATAAAGGACTGATCCTCATTGAACCTGGGTACCCCAATGTCAAGAATCCATCGATATTCTCCGTCATGGCGTCGGAGCCGATACTCCATTCTGAACTCCTCCCGGCGATCAAACGCTTGCGTGTAAGTGTCCATGCATCCCGGCAGATCTCCGGGATGAACCCCCTCCGCCCAGCCGTTTCCACGCTCGAGGTCGATAGATCGTCCAGTGAAGTCCAGCCAAGGCTTGTTAAAGTAGGTGCAAAGTTTATCAGCCTCCGCAATCCAGATCAGCACGGGCGCAGTATCTGCCATCAGC
Source organism: Candidatus Sulfotelmatobacter sp. (assembly GCA_035568275.1). Classification (GTDB taxonomy): domain Bacteria; phylum Acidobacteriota; class Terriglobia; order Terriglobales; family Acidobacteriaceae; genus Sulfotelmatobacter. The sequence continues at coordinate 3,310 of DATMOO010000347.1, read as the reverse complement.
CGGAACCGTTTTTCACTTTCGCGAAGGGATTGGTCGGTCTGCTTCTGTTCCTCCGCGAGAGCTGCTAGAACCAAGAAAGGTGTTGCGGCGAAAAACAAGAACAACTGTAGCGACATCACATTACCGAGCGGTTCTGATTTGGTGAAGGGACCGAGTCCGTGAAGCGTACCCCAAATTGACAAGAAGGCAATTGCTATCATTGAGGTGCTGATTCCCATCGATCCGAAGCGCAAAGCAGACCACAAGAGAAACGGCAAGAGCGAATAAAGCAGTACTGGTGCGGTGCCGCCGTTGGGAGTGAGAAAAGTGAGATACCCAAGGACAATCAAACCGGTGATCAAAGTAGCTGCTTCGAAATAGACAGCGCGTGACTTCGCTGCCCATTCCCTTCTCATGCCGACCAAGCTCAAAATTGCAGGCGTTAGAGTAAGAAGAGCTAAGGCCTCGGTGAAAACGCTAATTTTCCAACGGATCCAGTAGTCCGCGCTGAATGCGGTCGTGGCTATGAACGCTGACGCCAACGGGGCAAGGATTACCGCAAAGAACGAATATTTGGCCAGGGACTTTACATTATTCAGGCGCGGCGGCAGACCGTGAAACGAGTAGGTCACTCCTAAGGCGGCGATAAGAACTTCGAACGTATCAGACAGCACAAGCAGAGCCGTCGAGCGAAGGGTTAAGCCCGCCTGCAAGTCATAGAGAACGAATCCTCCTATGCCTGCGGGGATCAGAACCACCCAGATCTTCCGAGGAACTAACAGCAGCAGCCCCACTAGCAGCGCACAACCTGGCCAGAGCGGCCAGACCATATGGGGACGCACCACAAGCGAACCCGCGAGCTTGGCACTGATGAAGGAAATGAAAAAGGTTAGGCACACCAATACAGCTGTGTGAAGCGGAGAACCGAGACTCGCGGTTCTCCGCGATTTGCTGTTTAATATAGAACCCATAGGCACCGGTAGCTCTTGAGAGAGTTGCAGCCAACCGCCAACGGTTATATCGGCGGTCGCCCGGCCCCCAAACGAGCGGGAACTAGTTTCCCTCGCTTCAGTCTGCGCTTGCTTGGTCTGGCAAAGCTTCGGCTTCATTCGGTGTCGGCCTGTAAAAGCATCCCTTAAGGCTGAACTGGTCGGTAGCGCTTGCTACAGGATTCTCACTGTTCAAGCTTCCACAAAGGGCCACTTAATTAGTCATTCTGCGCGAAATACGGAACTCTCTACGCAGCCGCCAAGAGGGACTTGGCCATCATTTGTAGCAGTACGACTTGCGATTAGGGTTAACTTCGTTGCTGGGACCGTGAAATGTGAAGAGCCACAATTCAAGCAGACCACTACCTTTGGGAATGCTGGAACGCCGGGATGATCAATATTCCCTCGGCCACTGAAATGGATCATTATCTCGGCAGTGAATTCCGCCAAATTGACGGACTGACATAACGTGCAATGCATGAACCCCGCCCCATTTTAGTTTCCACTCGATTTTTGCTTCGGGAAACGACTGTATTGGTGTATGCAAACCTAGTACGGATTTTGTACCAGTCTCGATGAAAAATACATTTCGTGGCGGTTTGGTTGTAGACTTGCCGTGACTCACGTGGGTTTGTGAGCTAGATGCGAGTGTGGTTCTGGATTCTAACACCTCAAAAGCTCGGTCTACCGAGCCGTTGTCTATGGCGGAGCTACTCCGCCTATCTGACGAGCAACTCATTGCCTGTCTCCAAGAGGGGCAGAGTGACGCTCTCTCCATCCTCTTCGACCGCTACCAGAAACTGGTCTTAAGCATCGCGCTAAAAATCGTCCGCGACCCCGGTGAAGCCGAGGACGTTACGCAGACTGTTTTCCTGGATATTTATCGCGCAGTGGCACAATTCGATCCCAGCAAAGGCAATACTAAGGTGTGGCTGATCCAGTACGCTTACCACCGCGCCATCAACCGCCGGCAGCATCTTCAGGGCCGGGAGTTTTATAAGAGTACAGAATTGGAAGAAGCGGACAGTCTGCCCGTGGAAGCTCACGCGACCTTTGGCATGAGTTCACTGGAAATTAAGGAGTTGGTTCGTAAGAGCATGGTCGCACTACCCGAGGAGCAGAGGTCTGTAATCGAAATGGCGTCTTATCAAGGCCTTACCATGCGGGAAATTGCCAATCGAACGGGAGATTCATTCGCCAATGTCCGCCATCATTATTATCGCGGGCTTCAGAACTTGCGTTCCCTGATAATGGGAGGTGAGAAACCGAGTGCCGCGAGAGGAAAGTGTGCCTGAGCAACAACTGAAAGGATTACCTGAGCACGAGCACTTTAAAGAGCTTTGCGCGCTGGCCGCCGGCGGACTCCTGGAAGGTGCGGAGTTTGTTGATGTCCAGACCCATATGACGCAATGCAGCCAATGCCGCACGGACTACCGGGAGTTTTCGAGTCTCGTGAGTCGGGATTTGCCTGAATCCCTAGGAACCTTCCCAAAGACACTGGCGGTGATAAGGACTACACCACTGCCTTATTCGCGGCAGCGCTTCATCCGTCGGGCACGGGCCGAGGGCGTTGTGTTCTCACGCGAAGTTGAGAGCCCCATCCGATCGCGTCCGTGGTACTCCCGTCCCGTTACGCTGCTTGCCCCTGTTGGGGCGCTGGCCGTGCTTGCGGCTAGTTTTGCGGTTTACCATTTCCGCGAGACGCCGGCCACAGCCCGGGCGAAGGACACCGCCGCGGCGCAGCAGATCGCTGAGCTTAAACGGGAGAACATCGGACTTACCGCGAGCCTGTCTCGGTTAAACGAGTCAGTCGCTGCGGGCCAACGCGAGATTAGGAATCTGCGTTCACAATTAGCCACCGGAAGCGTGCGACTCAATGGTGCACAGTCGGGCGGAGACTCCCAACGGTCCGCCAACCAGACCGCGCAACTGCTCGAGGAATCCCGCAATCAGGAGAAGCTGCTGGCACAAGCACAAGATGAGGCGGCTCGTAGTAGTCAACTACGCATCAACGACGAAGCCGCCATGGTGGAGCAGCAGACTCGGATAACGGAGCTTACCAATAAGCTGCGGATTGCGAGTGCCACGCTCGAACAGGAACGCCAGCTCGCGGCCGCTGGTAACGATGTCCGGGAGCTTATGGCATCTCGCCAACTCCATGTCATTGACGTCCGCGACACTGACCCAAATGGTAACCTGAACCCGGCTTTTGGACGCGTTTTTCTGATCGAAGGGAAATCGCTCACTTTTTACGCCTTCGACTTGAATGAAGACAGGGTGGCAAATGCGAAGCGTAGCTTCCAGGTCTGGGTAGTCTCGGAAGCGGGAAAGAACTCGGCACG
>DATMOO010000346.1:0-14119 GCA_035568275.1 Candidatus Sulfotelmatobacter sp. | reverse complement strand
GGCTGCCTAAACTAGTTAGGCTGCGTATGCCATCTGTTGATTGGCAATTATCATTTTGCCCACGATTACGGGTGTGTGCACCCCGGCATGCCTCTTGGCCGTAAGCATCTCCGTCGAAGCCGTGACGCCCCCACTGGTGGGTTGGCCTTGCAAAGAACCACTTCCAGACTAGGTTGCCCTGCCACGGAAGTCAACGTATTCGATGCCCCCGGCAGCCCTTTGGTTCCAATCTGTTGCGACGTGCTCTTAGTGCGAACGCTGCGGAGTCCTTCGCGTGGACGCAAGGATTTTCGGGGTTTCGCATCGCCAGGGTCACGATGACCATCCGAAAAATACAGCGATCAATCCAATCGTGTCGATGAATCCATGCGCTAATACGCAGACCCACAAATCCCGTCCGGACAGAACGTACGCGGCTCCCAAAACGAGCCCTGCCATCCCGGAGTCTACGACTCCAGCCGGCCCCTTATAGTAATGCCCGTACCCGAAGAGCACCGAGACCAGAACAACCCCAACCCAATAGGCAGCCTTCGAACGGCCACCCGCGTCCGCCACCCGGTTCAGCAGATAGCCTCGGTATCCAATCTCCTCGCCGAACGCGGCGAAGGTCCAAACCAGCAGGAACCACTTGAGGGCCCCCACCCATTGGCCCGCAATCTCGTTCATGCCACTCGGTGCGACCGCCGGCGGCCAAAAGTGGGCGGTGACAGGCTCAATCACCAGCGCGCCGATCAGGATTCTTAAGACACCCGCACCTAGCGCGATCAAAACTGTCCGCCGCCACGACACTGGCCAGCGCAGACCGAGCGCGTTCCATCCGTCGCGCAGCCGGAACGAAATCAACGCGAAGACGAAAAGGATCGGCACCTCGTTCGGCACAACGCGATACACGTTGTGCCCGATCACAATCGCACTTCCCAGCAAGAATTCTCCGAGAGAGATCCATCTCTGGCCGGCCGACGGTCGCTGAGCTTGCAGAGAAACGGCGGTGCCACCTGTAACCGCCGTTGTGTTTGCGGAAATCGATGCGTTCATTCGTAGTACGTCTCCTCGCTCTCGTAAACGCACTCATCCGCGGCCTGGAAGCGCCCGCGACGCGCGATAGAGCCGCGCGCACCAGAGCCCAAAACGTGTGGTCAGAATCACCAGGAGGCAGCCCGCCAGCAGTCCGATCGGCACGATCCACCAGCCCAGCACTTCGCGGCCGCCAACAGGCGCGTAGCCAAACCCCAAGTGGACCGAGAGAGCCAGATCTCCAGAGGCATCCCGAGAAGCCCACAATCCTGCCGTTTCCGGGTGAAACGGCTTCAACGCCGCCACTAAAAGAAAAACCACTCCTAGGAAGTACCCGGTGATTGCCCCGAGCAATACAAAGAATCCCACGATGCTCAGACTGGCCCAGCGGAACAGACTGTCGAGAATGCGCAAAGGAGACCGGCTGACCTCGGCGCGCGCCAGCAGTTCATCGGTGACGTACTCCAGAGCCAGTTCCTCCGGCCTGCCCAGTGATTCCAGCGCCGCATCCACTGCGGCTCCCGTCATTCCGCCTGCCGCAGCCTTCTCCAGGAGGTGACTTCGCAACTCTTCGAGAATCTCCCGCCTCTCCTCCGCCCGGAGGCCGCGCAATCGGCCGCGGATTCTATTGAGATAGGCTTCGATCTTCTGCTGTGCCTCGCCCGCTATCGCCATCTATGTCTCCTCATTCAACGGAGCGAGCAACCGGCTCATGCTGGAAGAAAACCGCGCCCAGATGGCAGCCATCTCCAAGGCTCGCTGCCTTCCGGCCGTCGTCAGCGCGTAATATTTCCGCGGATGCCCCGTATCCGATTCCACCCATTCACTCTGCACCAACCCCAACGCTTTCAGCCGGCTGAGCAGGGGATAGACCGTCCCCTCCGATACGATCAAATCCGAATCGCTCTCCAGACGTCGCAGCACTTCCAGCCCGTAACGCCTTCCGCCCCACAGCGCAGCTAGAATCGCCAGTTCGAGACAACCCTTGCGAAGCTGGACTTCCCATTTGTCGCTGACTGGATCGGAGTTGATGGCGTCACGCACTGGCATACTATGTAGTGCAAGGTATATTGTTGTCAACAGGAATAGATTGAGCAGGTAATAATGTCTTTGGGATTACTTAATAAACTAAATAAAAGTAAGTTGACAGATTAATAATATTAATTTATGTATCGATATGCGAGATATAGATGGATTCTACAAAGACCACTCCGAGGGACTGGCAGGAACTGGCTCAGCTCGCCCAAGGTCATCGGGTCCTTGTGGAGCGAGTTCGCATAGCCGAAAAAGATATCACCATAGAGGGTAGTTTCGAACTCCCCCAACTGGCACGCATCTCCGTCGACGATCAGATTTTTATCACCGCGTTCGTCCGCTCGCACGGTTCGATCAAAGAAATGGAGCGCATCTTCGGTGTTAGTTATCCCACGATCAAGTCGCGGCTGACCCGTATCGCCAACAGCCTTGAATTCGTCGAGACGAACCCCAGACCCTCGAAGTCCGAAATCCTGGAACGGTTGCAGCGAGGAGAGATCAGCGCGGAAGATGCCATTCGCGAGATGGAGGCCTTGCAATGATTCCTTTTGTCGCCGTCGTCAGCCTGCGCGACCACGAGAGCCGCACTTTTCGGCTGTGGGTGCCGCTTTTCTTGATCTGGGTATTGCTGTTGCCGTTGGCTGTCTTACTTTCGCCCTTCATCTTCATCGCGTGCCTGGCATGCCGCGTGAACCCGCTCCGTGGAGTTGCGGTCATGTGGCAGATCCTGAACGCGCTGGCTGACACGAACGTCGAGGTCGAACATCGCAGCGCCGGCCTGTCGTTCCACATCCTGTAGGACGCCGAGCGATGGAACACGGTTTGAAAGGGTGCGTGTTCAGCCCGCACCGAAAGAGCGAAAAGAATCGTAAGGAGCCACTATGAACGAACATCGCCGTCAAATTCTGCAGATGCTTTCCGAAGGAAAGATCAGCGCCGACGAAGCTGAGCGTCTCATCGCCGCCATGGAAGCGCCGGCGTCTCCCGCATCGTCTGACATTGGATCATCTGGGGCAGGGAAGCCGCGTCCCAAATATTTGCGCGTGGTGGTTGATTCCGAAGAAGACGGTGGCCACGAGGGCCCAACCAAGGTCAACGTCCGTGTCCCCATGCAGTTACTGCGCGCGGGTGTGCGCCTGGCCGGATTGATTCCCGCGCCGGCCCTGCGTCGCGCCAATGACGCCATGCAGGAACAGGGCCTCGCCGTCGACCTGACGCAAATCAAGCCGGAAAATTTGGAAGAGCTGGTTGAACACTTGAACGACGTGACCGTCGACGTTGATCAAAAAGACGCAAACACCAAAGTCAAGGTCAGAGTCTATTGTGAATAGCGAAGTGTGCGATAGCCGCATGAAATATCCGCTTATCGCCGGGGCGTCTGCTTTTCTACTTCCGACGTGAGAGATCCAGTGGTCGAAACTTCGAACTTCCCAAAAATGTTTCTTTCGTGGTAAGCTTTCCGCCTTCCCTCCCGATTTCATTCGGGATCCCCCCGAAGATACTTCCGAGTTAAAAGGAGGCCACTCATGAGTGACCCAGTGCCGCCCGTTGGGAGATTTTCGCCCGCACCTTCGATCATCGTTGACCGCACGGTAAACTCCGTCAGCATCACAGGCAACATGGAACTCTATGGCCCGGAGGCAACTTCCGCCCGGGCAGCTACCATCGAGCGAAACGTCAATTCCACATGGACCCACAGTTTCGATGATGGCTATTCGGTTTCCTGCAACATCAGCGTTCGTTTTCGCGATAAAGATTCTCGGGCGGGAGACGCAACGCAAATCGAGGCGCTCAAGTGCGACGGTCCTTCGCACGTCACCGACTATCCGCTATTCGACCGCTCGATGACGCTGAATGCGACTGAACGTGATGCCTTCACCTGGACTCCCACCCATGAGTTCGGCCACATCCTGGGTCTGGAAGATCGATACAGCGAATCGATCATGAGTTCGATCCGGGGCACGTGGGGCGGTGTTCGCCACACGGTTGCAACCCAGGGATACCAGACCAACCTGATGGCCATCAGCGGCGGAGTGCTGGAAAAACAAAACGTCGGAGACCTGGCCTCAGAAAATGCTCCCAGTCCTTACTGGATCAATGATGATGATCAGGTCCGCGATTGGGTGAACGCGCATTCGTGCATCGAAATCAATCTGCTGTCCACCAATAACAAGGTGAAGATGTTTCAGCCTCTGGTGAGTGGCTGGATTTCCGATGAAGACGTGGATGCTATGACCCGGATTTGCAGTAGTGTTGACGACACTCAGGAAGCCAAATCCCTACAAAAAAGCATCGACCTTCACTCGTTTAGCAGTATTGGTCAGCGCACCCGAATGAGAGTAAGTTTCACCAAAATGCCGGGTGGATGGATTGGTGGCTGATTCGGCGAGGCGGTCTCTGCTTTATGGAGTGTCTTCCGGAGAAATGTGAACTCCGGGCAGTTCATTTCATCGCAGACTTGGACGCGGCTGTGGCCTGAACTCGCTTTAACGCGTGAACATGGCCACCAGCCGCTCTTTTACTTCGGGCCATTCGTTGTCCAGAATGCTGTAATACACGGTGTCGCGCACGCGCCCTGTCCATGTAAGCGTATGCCGCCGAAGCGTCCCCTCTTCTTTCGCCCCGGTCCGCAGGATCGCATTGCGTGATTTCTGATTCAGCGCATCGGTCTTCAACTCCACCCGCATGCAGCCCCATACCTCGAACGCATGCCGCAGCATCAGATACTTCGCCTCAGTGTTCACAGCGGTTCGTTGCCAGGGTGGAGCAATCCATGTCGATCCGATTTCTACGCGCCGGTTGGCGCGATCGATATTCATAAATCGCGTGCTGCCGATGGTCTGTCCGGAGGTGCGTTCCACCGTGGCAAACACTACCGATTCCCCGCGCTCCTGCTCGGCCAATGCTTTGTCGATCAGCGTCTGAAAGTCCTCCCGAGTCTTCATCTCATAGGGAATCCATCGAAAAATGTCGTCCAGATCATTCTTCGCCACATCCCAGAACAATTCCGCGTGCTGGCGGCGGATCGGTTCGAGCCGAACGACCGATCCTTCCAAGGTCACAGGAACAATGATCTCCAGCGGGTTTGCAGCCAAACTCATTTTTCTTTCCTTCGTGGTACTTCGTGCCCTTCGTAGTTTATGATCTCGCTTCCATTATCTTGCATCTTGCGGTCATTTCAGGCATCTCAACCAAGAACGGCGTGGTGTGTGCCTGCTAAGATCACGCGAATGCATCCCCACTGCTCTCAAAACATGACCTCACGCGTCCAAACAAAGACTTCGAAACCATGGTGTCAGGAGCGTTGTCGGTGAAGGCCCACTGTATTCCATTCTCGCAAATCCCGCATACCACGCGCCTTTTCCAAGATCTCCTGGCTTACACTCCCCAAGTTCGAAGCTTTTATCCTCGATCCCCGTATTTTCATGAGTGGCTGAAAGAGGAAGCCGGACATATTTCGTACGAGGCCTCGCGCCGTCAGCATGTGACTGACATTCTCCAACGGCAGAACCGCTCCTGGAACGCATCGGAGAAAACACTCGCCAATCTGGACCGCTTCCGCAAAGGCGCCGCCGGCATCGTCACCGGACAGCAGGTGGGACTCTTCGGCGGGCCCACATTTTCCCTCTATAAGGCACTGAGTGCCGTCAAATTGGCGAATGAAGCGACTGCCGCGGGAGTCGAAGCCGTCCCGGTTTTTTGGCTCGCTACCTATGACCACGATCTGGCTGAGGTGAATCATGTTTCACTCCCTCGGGCCGATGGCTCGCTAGAGGTCCTCACGACTGCCGGCAAGGACGTACCGGGGGCTCCCGTCAGTTCTGTTCGCTTCGAAGACGAAATCAATTCCGTAGTCGAACAAGCCGCCGCATTGCTTGGCGACACCGAAGCCTCCCAGACCTTGCGCGACTCCTACCGCCCGGGCGAAACCCTCGGCAGCGCTTTCGCGCGTCTCTATGCGCGCGTCTTCGCCGAATGGGGCGTCATTCTGATGGATCCCTCGGATCCTGAATTTGCCCGCGTCGCGGAGCCAATCTATCGTGCCGCGATAGAACGCTCGGACAAGCTTGCTGCCAGCCTTCATGACCGCGGCAAGGAACTTGAGGCCGCAGGCTATCACCAGCAAGTGAAGGTCACCGAATCTTCGGTGCTGTTGTTTACTACCAGGCAGGGTGCCCGCACACCTATCTCGCGACGAACGAGCGGAGACACAACCGAATTTGTCATCGACGGCGAGGCCGCCGCTGAGAAGCTTTCGCAGTCGCAACTGCTTGCGGAACTCGATTCGCATCCCGAGCGATTCAGCCCAAACGTACTGCTGCGCCCGATCATGCAGGATTTTCTGCTGCCCACGCTCGCCTACACCGGAGGCGCCGCTGAGGCCGCCTACTTCGCTCAAGCCGGCGTGGTGTACGAAGCGCTTCTTGGCCGCGTAACTCCGATTCTGCCGCGCTTCTCCGCCACTATCGTGGAACCGAAATCCCAACGCCTGATCGAGAAGCATGAATTAACAATTACAGACGTGTTCGAGGGGCCTGAAGCTCTGCGGCAGCGGATCGCTGCCAAGCAGTTGCCACGCGATCTGCAGGCGGCTTTTGAGGCGGCGAAGAAGTCCTTCGAAGAGAACTTCTCTGCGGTGAAGAGTGAATTGGAGAAGCTCGACAAGACGCTGGTCGACGCCGCCGACACCTGCCACTCGAAAATGCAGCATCAACTCGAGAAGCTCTACGCGCAAGCTGCCCGCGCCGAGGCGCTCAAGGGCGAACTGGTAAGCCGCCACGCCGAAGGCCTCAGTCATGCCCTGTACCCGAATAAGGGCCTCCAGGAGCGCACCATTGGAGGTGTCTATTTCCTGGCGCGGTATGGCCAGGATCTGCTGCATCAGTTGTATGAAACCATCAACTCCAGCTGTCACGATCACCAGGTCGTCGAACTGTAGTTCCAAGCGTGACCTTCAGTGAGGCAAGAGGGTTTGAATCCCTTTTCTTAGTTGCTCATAGGCGGCGTCACTGAACGGCCCATGCATTTGTTGAACGACCTTCCCAGAGGGGTCAAGCACTATGAGGTAAGCGTCATCTGGCTCGTTATAGCTGACCAGCTTCTTCAATTCCGATTCACCCTGAAGTAGGGGAACGAAATGGTCGCGCCTATTCTCCTTGACGCCTTTTTTCATCCCTGAGATCACCATGCCACGCACGAAGTGCGGCACGTCTTCGAGCACGGGCAGTTGATACAGCGCGAATCCCGCTTGATTGCCGAATTCTGAGAAGATCTTTTCGCCCCATGCCCTCGTGGGCCCTTTCGATGCCTTGGTGAATCCGAACACAAGCACTGCGACCTTTCCCTTCGCATCGTCAGGGAGCGTTACTTTCTGTTCAGCAAAGCTTTCGCCCTCAATGCGAGGCATCGGCTGTTGAGGGTACGCCCATCCCGAAAAGAAAACGGCGAGCAAGCAATAAAGCTGAGCGGCCCTGAATTCGTTTCGCATGGCTAGCGCCGGCCTCTGGCCGGCTGTCGCGAGGGCATCTTGCCCTCGCAATGCTGGTACCACTACTTGCTCTCGCTAGTTGCGAGGTAGGTTCCCAACCCGATCATGATCGCGCCAGTGATTGTTCGCTGCCGGCGCCGGAATGTGGCCGAGGCTCGAATCCGCTCCCCGAGCGGCCCGGCCAGGGCAATTACGATTAAATCGGCGGTTGTGTTCAGCACGACCGAGATCGTTCCCAGCGTCACGAACTGCAAAAACACGTGCCCGCTTCCGCGAACCACGAATTGCGGAATGAACGACAGAAAGAACAGCGCAGTCTTCGGATTGAGGACTTCAGTCGCGACACCTTGCCAAAGCGGATTGCGGGCGACTTTGACGTTCTGCGGAATTTGGTCACCGGCGCTCGTTTCCTTGCGCGCATCGAGAATCATCCTCACGCCTAGAAAGCAGAGATACGCTGCGCCAACGTACTTCACCGTGGCAAACGCCATGGCGGACTTGGCAAGAATGATGGAGATGCCTAAAGCGGCGGCGAACACGTGCACCATGCCGCCTAAGAACGTTCCAAGCGCCGACAGCACGCCCTCGCGCTTTCCGCCCGCCAGGCTGCGCGCGAGAACATAAAGCATGCCTGGCCCAGGAGCAACGGCCAGCAATACCGCTGCGGTCAGAAAAAGAAAGAATCGTGTCTCATTGAACATGACAACCCCACCTTGTTGAGATAACCCAGCTACTTCGCGAGCCAGCTTTCCAGTTCCGCGAGTGATTCCACGCGAGGCAGCTCGCGGCCCCGATATGCCCCCGAAACATCGAACAGCAGCGCGTCCATTCCCGCGTTGTGTGCCCCAATGTAGTCCACCGAATACACATCGCCAACGTAAAGGCTCTCAGCAGGATCAGCCTTCATCTCGCGCAGCGCAGCCGCGAAGATTTCCGGATGCGGTTTCTCGTGCCCGACATTACCCGAGTCGGTGATGCTGGCGAAGCAGTCGCAGATCCCGCAACGGCCAAGCACGGCGTCGATGCGGCCATCTGCATTCGAGATCACGGCAATCGCGTAGCGCTCACGAATTCGATCGAGTGCTTCGCGTGTGCCGGGCAGAATCTGGTCCCAATTGGCAGAGTTCTGTGTGTTCTCGACCAGTTGGTCGCGCACACTCGCATCGAATGCGTTCTGTTGATTCAGCAGGTGAGTGTGAAACGTCCACCAGAAACCGTGATCGATCTTGCTGCTGATCAAGCCTCGGTCGAATTCTTGCTTGGTACGACGCTCCAGTGCCTGCCACTCCTCAAGGCTGGGATGCTTTTCCGCCGCGATCGGCGCCAGCAAGCGCGCGCGGTTAGGAAAGAGCAGCGTGTTACCCACGTCGAAGAAGATGAAACGGCGATTCGCCATCAGTCCATATTACCGAACGTCGCCCGTGGATGCCCGCTGGTTGAGAGATTGACGATGCGTCCCGATGACGATGTAATATCGAGTACTCAACCATTCTGACAGGGGATCCTAACGCTCGATCCGATGGCAATCGCTTTCGTCTCAGGGTTTGCTCGAACCACGCGTGCGGTGCTGGCAATGTATCCGATGGGACGCGTCTCGGCCGCCATGTTGCCTGGAGTGGCGGTGGCGCTTTTCTCGCGGGAACCGCGGCAGGATATCTACAACGTTCTCTGGGCCGTTGTGTTTGGTTTTGCCACGCTGAACATTCTGAGCCTGGCCACCCGGCGCATGGAGCCGGGCCGGCGCCGCATGACATTCGGTGAGTTTTTGGCCGTCATGGTCGTCGTGGTCTCGGTTTTCCTGCTGGGTTGGGAGATGCTCAACGTCTTCCACATTTTCCCTATCAAGCTGAAGCATTAGAAGGACTTATCCGCCACGGACCGGGAGGTTTCCACAGATGTTCCTGAAGGAACACCTTTCTTACGAATATGTACGTACAATATTATAAGTATTAGTCAAGTTCATGCTGGTCATGAGTTTAGGAGTGAAAATCAATTTCAATTTGCCCGCTGATGACTATGCTAAGACTGGCGGTGCCTTCGTTGCACCGTCTAATCGATTTTGCGGTATGATTCGCGTAGATGGCCAAGAACCCGTCCAATTTTGAAGTGACTTGTCCGTGTTGCAGTGCGGTGCTGAAGATCGACACCGAGACCGCGTCTGTCATCGCCCATACGCCTGCGGTCAAGCCGAAGACCTTCGCCGACATGGAAGCGGCGGCCAAGGCCATGCGCGAGCAGGACAGCCGCCGCGAGTCCATATTTCAGCAGTCGGTGGAGGCGCAGAAGCACGCTTCCGATCTCCTCGAGAAGAAGTTTCAGGAGGCCGTCAAGAAGGCGAAAGAGACTCCCGACACGGGCAAGCCGATTCGCGACTTCGACCTCGACTGATTCATGCCGGCACTCACTCGTCCGCTGCTGCTCGGGCATCGCGGGGCGCGCGCCGCCCGACCCATTCCCGAGAACACGCTGGAGTCATTCGATCGCGCCCTGGCGGACGGGTGCGACGGATTCGAATTCGATGTGCGGCTGACCGAGGACGAAGAGGCTGTGGTGTGCCACGACGCGAAGGTCTCCGGATATGAGGTGTCACGCACGCCAGCGAAGCAGCTTTCCCGGTTGCCGCGGCTACGGGATGTGCTTCAGCGCTACCGCGATTCCTTTCTCGATATCGAGTTGAAGGTTAAGGGGCTGGAGAGAATTACGCTCGACCTGTTCTTGAGGCACAAGCCACGCCGGGGATTCGTTGTCTCCTCTTTTCAGCCCGGAGCGCTCAAATCGGTGCATGCCCTGGATGCCACCGTTCCACTCGGTCTGATCTGTGAGTTCACGACTCAACTCCGCCTTTGGGGCGACCTTCCGGTCCAGTATGTGATTCCCCACCACGCATTGGTTGACGCAGAGTTGATTCGCAAAATAAAGGGAGCCGGAAAGAAAATTCTTGTCTGGACGGTCAATGCGCCCGCGGATATGAGGCGCTTCGCAGACCTGGGCGTTGACGGCATCATCTCCGACGATACGAGCCTGCTCTGCCGGACGATAGGCGTGCAGCAATCGAAAGAAACCGAAACTGGAGTGTAAACGCTGGTTTTGCGACAGTTGTCCGGCTCAGTTGGGGAGAATCTCCTTCTTGGCAAACGGTGCATCGAGGTAGTCGGTGTCGTATATTACGGCGCTGCCGAAGCTGCGATCGGTTGCAGACGTTAGCTGCTGGTCACGGAGTCATTGTGGCTCGTTCTCTCTTACCTTGTGAAAGCGAACAATCGGATTGTCGTATTGGGTGTAATAAACCCGGAACCGATCTCGTGGGAAGTCCGCCTTTAGTTTCATTGCCCACATGCGTGCCATTTGCTTGCCTAATTCACAGGCGTCCGCAAAATCTGGATGATTGACGTCGTAGGTTTCCTCCACGACGTCTAGGTCCTCAGAGACGGTCTCTCTGCGTTCGGACGTTGCTCTGTTTCGGAACTCGTCCAGCACGTGAGTATGGTTGATGAAAGACTCAGTCTCCGTCTTCCCCTCCTTGAGTTGACGACCAGATTACCGCTGATGCGTCCCAACTGTCGAAAAATTCGCCTTTGCACTCACAGCCCCTGCCATCCCTAACACCTTCTCAACCGAGCAGTACTTCACCCTATACTGGAAAGAAACGATCAGGGAGGCATGCGTTGTGTTACCGACCTCCTTCAAAGGACTTCATGGCCGCGCTCATTGACGCGATTAGTGTCAAACGGAAGACGTTTTTTGAGTTTGAAAACACTCCCTTCTGTTGCCTGGAAGCAGAAGTGAACACGCCCACCGCTCGTGGCGGTCAAACCCTGGTACGCCTGAAGATGCGCAACCTTCTAACCAATGCGGTCTTTGAGAAGACCTTCAAGGCAAGCGACAAGTTCAAGGAGCCAGACCTCGAGTCGGTACAGGCTTCCTACCTGTATAGCGATGGGGATGGTTCTCATTTTCTGGACCAGGAAAGCTACGAGACCCTTACCCTGAATGGCCAGATGGTCGGGGATGCATTGGACTTCCTGATCGAAGGCGCATTGGTTGAGCTCCGCAAGTTCAACGGCAATCCGATTGGTTTAGAGCTGCCAATATTCGTCGAGCTGGTCGTTGCCCAGACGGAACCGGCAGTTCGAGGTGACGCGTCGGGCGGCGGTACCAAGGCAGCCCGGCTGGAGACGGGCCTCGAAATCCGCGTGCCCCTTTTCATCAAAGAGGGCGAAAAGGTGAAAGTGTCCACGGAGAACCGGGAGTTTGCAGGGAGAGCATGAGTCCGTTCGCTACTGCGCGCCGGCGGCTATCGCGTTTCCCGCCGAAAGCGCGGCCTTGGCTTCCTTGATGCCGGCCTGAATCAATGTCTCCCAATCGAGATGCGGAACGGGTGATGCCGCGGCGACCTGATAAATCGCGAGAGCATCCTTCGGACGGTTCAACTTCTTCAGGCATAGCCGGGCGGCGCTGAGTTGTGCAGTCAACGATTGTCGTTCGGCGGGGTACGCCTTTGCAAGTTCCTGATACTCGGAGAGAGCGCGCTCGAACTCCTGCATTTCTTCGGCGCCCTTGCACAGTTCCAGCCAGGTCGTGGCCGGCATTTTGCCACCTCCGTTGTCGACGAATTCCGCATAGTCCTGAAAGGCCGCTTCGATCTGGTGCGCCCTCAAGTGCAGGCCGCAGGTCTTCACGGTCGCATCGAGGTACGACTTCGTGTCGCTCTGCCGCGTATAAATCTGGCGCAGCAGGGCCCATGCGTCGAGCGAATTCGGGTTGGCAGCGACGTAGCTGGTCAGCAGATTCTGGGCTTCGGAGAGTTGGCCATGCTCCATCATCGAACTGGCCTGCTCGAGTTCGGCATCATTGGTCCACGCGAGTTCTTCCTCGATGGCCTTGTTGGCTTTCTGCTCGATGCCGGAATAGCGAATCGCAACCGCGGCCAGCGCTCCGAAGACAAACCCGCCGACGTGCGCCCAATGCGCCACGCTGCTGACCGATCCAAACAGGGTTCCATAGAGGATTTCGACCCCCAGCCACAGCGGCAGGAGCCAGTACGCACTGGCTTTGAAGCGCCACATGCGGAACGGATTGCCGGTGCGCAGAAGCCGCAGCATGCTGATCCACCAGATCCATGCCATTTCAATCTTCATCTTGGGGAAGCGGACCAGGAACGCCCCCATCAGCGCGGCCACGGCTCCCGACGCGCCGAGAGTAGGAGAGATGCTGCCCGGGTTGAGCCACGCGTGGAATTGCAGTGCCGCCGCGCCCGCGATCAGATAGAACGCCGTGTACAGCCAGCGTCCCCAAACATCTTCCAGCACGAATCCCGCGAGCCACAGAAACCACATGTTGCCGATCAAGTGCATCCAGCCGCCGTGCAGGAAATTAGCGGTCAGATAGCTCACAGCGCTGGGATGCGCCGGAATAAATGCGTACTGCTCGGTGATGGAAGTCGACGAGAGCTTTACGTATTGCTCGTTCAGAGAATCCATCTCCTCTTGAAGCTTCTCGGGATCCTCCATCAGCTTGATCTTGGCGTCGTAAGCGTTGATGACGTCGCGGTAGGGGCTCTGCACCTTCTTCCACTGATCCGGGTGGCTCTTCTTGAACCCCTCGACCAATCGCTCTTCCTCCGGATGCATCTTCAGTTCGGGATGCACCGCGGCCAGGATCAGGATGTCAGACTTCACCTCGCCCAATTGCGGCGCCTCGTCGCTCATCGAAATCATGGTGAGGAGAAAGACAATCGTGTTGATGGCGATCAAGGCCAGCGTGACCACTGGCCAGCGCCGGGCCGCCATGTTTTCGTGCTTGATGGGAATTAACATCGTACTGCCCCCGAAGACGCGGAAATTCGGCTGTGTCGGCGACAGTTTAGAGGCGGAGCAGGGCCATTCCCAGATGACTCACGGTCGTGTCCAGACCTTTAGTAACCGGAGGGTTAATCGGACGCGTTGATCGGTCCAACGGACAATATGACAGGCTAATGGAATGCAGAATCGGCCCTTAGGGCGAACGGCGGCGGGATACCCCTAAGCGTCTTTTGCAAGCGTTGGCTCGTGCCCCGGGGCCAGGCGTGTAGCGTCAAAGAGCGAAATAGAGATTTGTACGAAGCCGCTGGCGCGGCGGACGCTAGCGCGTGTTCGAGGATCGGCAGTTGGTGAGGGATTGAAGTAAGAAGTAAGTTGGGTCACAGAAATAAGGAGGTCCCTGTGACCCAACTACGCAAACAGATGCTGGAAGAAATCCAGGGTCGAAATTACTCCCATCGTACCGCAAGAACCTACGTTCGCATGGTCCGCGATTTTGCGGAGTATTTTCACCAGCCACCGGACAAGCTCGGGCCCGAGCAAATTCGGCAGTATCAGGCTCATCTGTTTCAAGCCAAGAAGTTGGCTCCGGCCACAGTCAGTCAATATGTGTCCGCATTGCGCTTCTTGTTCGTAAAGACTCTGCGCCGACATTTTCTGGCGGAGTACATTCCATTTCCCAAATCCCGCAAGCGACTGCCCACCGTGCTCAGCCCGGAGGAAGTAACCCGACTGATCGACGCGGCCTGCAATCTCTATCACCGCACGCTGCTCATGACCTTGT